>PFIF01000044.1 GCA_002782605.1 Deltaproteobacteria bacterium CG_4_8_14_3_um_filter_43_13
GGAACTCGCCCTTCGGGCTCAAACAGCCTGAAAATGCTTATCTTCCGCTTCGTCAAGATGGGTACCCCAAAAATCCTGCTCATGTTCGCCCCAAAGGAAACTTTCCATTTTTCAGGATCAACTAATTAAACCCTAAACGGATGTTGACAGAGGTCTGTGTCAGTCTGCCTCAGGCGGAGACACCGATCACTGACACTGAATTTCCCAACCAAAACCCTACCATACAGAGCAGAGCAGCTCTCCGCCAACATTCGATTCTCTTGCCTTTTTGTCTGTTAAAATCCCTCTCGGGGTTGATAAAATGTTTATACCCAGACCAGTTAACACCTTTGGAATTTTGTCTTTCTTAACATAAACCCTGCGTCCTGGCTTGCTAATCCTTTTTAGTCCAGCAATAACCGTATTGTTTTCACCATCATACTTGAGATATATAGTCAAGATTCCCTGTTTAGTGTCTTTTATTACCTTATAGTTTTTAATATAACCTTCATCTTTTAATATCTTTGCTACACTAACCTTTAAATTAGAGGAAGGCATATCGACTTTCTTGAATTTTGCCTTATTGGCATTCCTAATACGCGTAAGCATATCTGCAAAAGGATCGGTCATCAAAGCTTTTTAACCCCTTTCTACAAAATTTTCTTTACCAGCTAGATTTGACGGTTCCTGGTATATCACCTTTCAACGCATAATTGCGAAGACAGATGCGACACATATTAAACTTCCTATAGTATCCTCTAGCCCTCCCACAAATGGGACAACGATTGTATTCTCTGACTCTAAACTTATTAGGTTTTTTAGCCTTTACAATCAAAGATTTTTTGGCCACAAAACTCCTCCATCAAAAAAGCTTATCTAAACATAACCATTCATACCTTAATGAATGCACCTAATCCCTAAAAGGTACCCCTAATAACCTCAGCAGAGATTTAGCTTCTTCATCGGTCTTGGCTGTAGTAACAATAACCACATTCATACCTTTTACCTTGTCAATCTTGTCATAATCAATCTCAGGAAAGATAATATGTTCTTTTATTCCTAAAGCATAATTGCCTCTTCCGTCAAAAGATTTTCCACTTACACCTTTAAAATCCCTGACCCTAGGAAGGGCTATATTGACTAATCTATCGAAGAATTCATACATCCTTTCCCTTCTTAAAGTCACCATACAACCGATAGGAACACCTTCCCTCAGTTTAAATGAAGCAATAGACTTTTTGGCTCTGGTAACAATAGGCTTTTGACCGATTATTAAAGACAACTCAGAAGTCGCAGAGTCCAGTAATTTGATATTCTGAATAGCCTCTCCCAGCCCCATATTTATCACTATCTTTTCAAGTTTAGGGACCTCCATTGGGTTCCTGTAGTTAAACTCTTTTATTAAAGCCGGCATTATTTCTTTCATGTAGAAGTCTTTTAACCTTGCCATCGAAATTCCTTAACCCTTCTTGCCTATCCTTTTTTATTTTATTTGATGGCTTCGTAAAAAGTCCATCATTTGCTAAGTATCTCCTCACACTTGATACAGACCCGTACTTTTTCCCCGTCATCTAGAACTTTTTTCCTGGTCCTAACTCCCGAATTACATTTTTTGCAAACTATCATGACATTAGAAACATGAATACTACCCTCTTTCTCAACGATCCCACCCTTACTAGTTTGGGATGCTCGAGCATGTCTCTTGATCAGATTAACCTTCTCAACTATTACGCGATTTTTCTCAAGTATAACCTTCAGAACCTTGCCTTTTCTCCCCTTTTCCTTACCGGCAATTACCTCTACTGGATCGTCCTTTTTAACATGGAATTTTGTCTGAGACATTAAAACCTCTCTATTAAATCACAGCACCTCTGGAGCTAATGATACAATCTTCATAAATTTCTTAGCCCTAAGTTCTCTAGCAACAGGGCCAAAAATCCTAGTTCCAATTGGTTCATTTTGGGGATTTATAAGCACCGCTGAGTTATCATCAAATTTTATATAAGACCCATCTTTTCTCCTTACCTCTTTAACAGTGCGAACAACTACAGCCCTAGATACATTGCCTTTCTTAACCTTTGAGTTCGGAATAGCTTCCTTCACTGAAACCACAATAATATCACCAAGACTGGCATATCTCCTTCTAGTTCCACCCAATACCTTGATACAAAATAACTTTTTGGCCCCAGAATTATCTGCCACATTGAGCACTGTCTGCATCTGAATCATTGCTTGCCCCTCAAAATACGGTATTTACCCCATTTCTTACTTCAAACCGCTTTTTCCAATATCTTATAAACTCGCCACATCTTCTCTTTGCTCAAAGGTCTGCTTTCCATTATTAAAACCCTATCTCCCACATTACAATCATTTTTTTCATTATGTGCCTTATACTTATTCCTTCTACTAATATATTTTTTGTATATCGGATGTTTCAAAACCTTGTCTACCTGAACAACCACGGTTTTATCCATTTTGTTACTTACAACTACTCCAACCTGAGTCTTTCTACGACCCCTCTCTCCCACTTTTGTCTCCCCTTATGTTATAGTTTCTTTTCCCTAATAATGGTTTTGATCCTTGCTAAATCCTTTTTTATCTGAGGAACCCTCATAGTATTTTCAAGTTGCCCTGTTGCAAGCTGGAATTTCAAGTTAAATAATTCTTCCGATAGATACTTCTCCTTTTGCGTAAGTTCCATATCACTTAACTCTCGAATTTCACTTGTTTTCATGTTCCCTCCCCCGCGAAGTAACCCTTGTGCGTATTGGCAATTTATAACTGGCTAACCTAAAAGCTTCACGGGCAGTATCTTCTTCTACACCTTCCATTTCATACAGTATTCTACCTGGTTTTATTACGGCCACCCAATCGGCAGGAGGCCCTTTGCCTTTTCCCATTCTTGTTTCAGCGGGTTTAGCAGTGATTGGTTTATCAGGGAATATTCTGATCCAAATCTTTCCACCTCTCTTTACATGCCGAGTCATTGCTACTCGAGCTGCTTCAATCTGGCGCGCTGTTAACCAACCGCATTCTTCGGCTTGAAGAGCAAAATCACCAAAATCGATGGTAGAACCTCTGGATGATACGCCCCGTCTCTTGCCTCTCTGTTGTTTTCGGTATTTTACCTTTTTTGGCTGCAACATAGTGAATACTTCCCTATCTAACCAATTTCGTGAGTCGTGAGTCGTAAATAGAATAAAACCGATTCACGATTTACGATTCACGATTTACGATTCACGATTCACGATTCACGATTCACGATTTACGATTTCTCTGCCTCTCTCTTTTTTGAAAGGATCTCACCTTTAAATATCCAGACCTTTACACCAATGATTCCATAAGTGGTATGAGCCTCCGCAAAACCATAGTCAATGTCAGCCCTCAAAGTATGTAAAGGAACCCTGCCTTCTCGATACCACTCCCTCCTTGCCATTTCTGCACCACCCAGTCTTCCGGCACAGGAGATTTTTATCCCTTGAGCACCTAATCTTAAGGCAGTTGTAACACTCCTCTTCATAGCCCTTCGAAAAGCAACTCTTCTTTCCAGCTGTAATGCTGTATTTTCGGCAACTAACTGAGCATCAATCTCTGGTTTGCGGACTTCTTGAATATTTATATAAATCTCTTTTGAAGTTAACTTATTAAGTTCATTCTTCAATGCCTCAATCTCTATACCTTTTCTGCCGATTACAATTCCCGGGCGAACGGTATATATATTGATCTTGGCTTTATTTGTAGCCCTTTCAATTTCAATCCTTGAGACACCAGCATGGTAAAGTTTGCTTTTAATAAACCTTCGGATCTTTACGTCTTCCTGAAGTAAGTCAGAAAAATCTTTTTCAGCAAACCATTTCGAATTCCACGTTCTGGTTATTCCCAGTCTGAACCCTATTGGATGGACCTTTTGCCCCAAAATCTTCTCCCTTCTAGAAATTTTATCTTTCTTTTAAGACTACGGTTATATGACTGGTTCTTTTCTGAATCTTACCTGCCCTTCCCATAGCCCTAGCCCTAAATCTCTTAAGTGTGGGCCCTTCATTGACATAAATAGTATCAACGAACAGAGTGTCCACATCAATGTTTCTATCATGAGAAGCATTTGCAACAGCAGATTTCAGAAGATTTTTAACTATCCTAGCTGATGCTTTTGGAGTAACAGAGAGGATGGTCAAAGCATCTTCTACCCTTTTACCACGAACCAGGTCAACCACTAATCTGGCTTTTCTGGGTGATACCCTGATATAATTAACAGATGCCTTAGCTTCCATAACTATTTTTCACCTTTTACACCCTTTTATCTCTTTTGTTTCCTGCCTTCTATTTTACTCTTTCTAGCCCCGGCCCCGGCATGGCTATGGAATGTTCTAGTAGGTGCAAATTCACCAAGCTTATATCCTACCATATTCTCAGTGATAAAGACCGGAATAAATTTTTTACCATTGTGAACAGCAACAGTGTAACCAATCAGTTCGGGCACAATGGTTGATCTACGAGACCAAGTCTTGATTATCTTTTTGCTTACCGTTTCATTGGCTATTCTAATCTTTTTCAATAGACTTTCATCAATAAATGGCCCTTTCTTTATTGATCGCGCCATATCAGTCTCCTCTATAATTCTAACCCTATTAGAACCTAAATAGATATGTTAACTTCTATTTTTTCCTCTTTGAAAATATATATTTATCCGTACTTTTGTTTCTCCTCGTTTTGTACCCTTTAGTCGGAACTCCCCACGGGGTTACTGGGTGTCTGCCTCCTGAGGATTTGCCCTCACCTCCACCCAGAGGATGGTCAACTGGATTCATTGCAACACCTCGAACTCTAGGCCTTCTACCCAGCCATCGTTTTCTTCCAGCTTTCCCTATGGATATATTTTCATGATCTATGTTGCCAGTTTGACCAATTGTAGCAAAACACATATTTAACACCAGGCGAACTTCATTGGACGGCAGTCTTATCTGAACATATTTTCCTTCTTTAGCTATCAACTGACCAAAAGTTCCTGCACCTCTTATTAACTGAGCACCCTTCCCGGGTTTTAATTCCACATTATGTATAAATGTCCCAAAAGGTATATTTTTTAAAGGCAGGGCGTTACCTGGTTTAATATCGGCATTCTCGCCTGAAATTACAGTGTCACCGACTTTAAGTTTTAAAGGGGCGATTATATATCTCTTTTCACCATCAACATAGTGCAAAAGAGCGATATGCGCTGATCGATTAGGATCATATTCAATGGTGGCTACTTTGGCAGGCACATCGATTTTGTCCCTTTTAAAATCAATAACCCGATATCTCCTCTTATGTCTTCCACCAATATGACGGGAGGTAATCCTACCATAAGCATTTCTGCCGCCGGTCTTGGCGAGTGGTCTGAGAAGAGACTTCTCGGGTTTGATACCCGTCAACTCCTCAAAGGTTAATACGCTTTGGAATCTCCTTCCAGGTGATGTTGGTTTATATATCTTTATGCTCACTCAAAACTCCCTTTGAATGCAAACTCAGAGACTAAGAACAAAAGGGGTTAAACACCCTCGAAAAAGTCTATATGATCTCCTGGTTTCAAAGTAACAATAGCCTTTTTCCAATCCTTCATCCTGCCAATATTTTTACCCAACCTTTTAGGTTTACCTCGAATATTTGAAGTATTCACATTTAACACCTTTACCTTGAGTAACCTCTCCACAGCCTTCTTTATTTCAATCTTGTTGGCATCTTTGCTTACCTCAAAGGTAAGCTGATTGTGCTTCTCTTTCTGGACATCACCCTTTTCAGTAATCATAGGGCTTTTTATAATCTTATATAAATCTTTCATAGTGACAACCTTGCCTCTATCTTCTCAACAGAAGGCATAACCAGGATTAGATTTTCATATTTTAGTATATCATAGACATTCAGACCCTCGGGGGGCAAGACTTTAGCATTTTGGATATTTCTTGCTGATCTTTCCAAATTTAAGTTATCCTGGTCAATTATCAGGACATTTTCTATATCCAGGTTCCTAAGTGTCTGTATAAGGGCATTGGTTTTAATTTCTTTTAATTTAAAACTGTCTAAAATAGTTATTTTGTCTTCCTTTAACTTCAAAGTTAAGACAGATTTTAATGCCTCCCTTCTAACCTTCTTGGGAAGGGAATAGGAATAATCCTTGGGAGTGGGGCCAAATACAGTACCACCTCCTACCCAAAGAGGAGACCTTCGTGAACCAACCCTGGCTCTGCCTGTGCCTTTCTGACGCCAGGGTTTAACACCACCACCCCTAACCATAGCCCGATTTTTGGTTGAGGCAGTTCCTCTTCTCCTATTTGTCTGCTGCATAATCGCAACATCAGAGATCAAGTGGGGCTTTATCTCAACATTAAAAATATCATCATTGAGATTTATCTCTGAAATCTTTCTCTTCTCAATATCATAAACGTCTAAAACCGGCATTTATAACTCCTAAGTTCGTGAATCGTAAATCGTAAATGGGTTTTATCCTATTTACTGCTTACCACTTACGATTTACGATTCACGATTCACTTCTTTATACTGCTCCTGATGATAACTACTCCATTTCGAAAGCCAGGAACAGCACCTTTTAATAGAATCAGATTTTCTTCAGGCCTCACTTCAATAACCTTGATATTCTGGACGGTTACCCTATCTCCCCCCAGACGACCAGGCATCTTCCTCCCCTTAAAAACCCGTGAAGGGTAGGCACTCGCTCCAATAGAACCTGGTGCCCTATGAAACATTGATCCATGAGCACCGGGACCTCCCTTGAAGCCCCATCTCTTAACAACTCCTGCGAAACCTTTACCTTTACTAATCCCAGTTACATCAACAAAATCTCCAGCATTAAATGCGTCAACAGTGATCTTCTCTCCTTCTTGGTAGTCATCAACCTTTTCAACTCTAAATTCCTTCAGATAACCATATAGACCTGCCTTATGTTTCTTTAAATGACCCTCAAGGGGTTTGTTAATCTTGTTTTTCTTTTTCTGAGAAAAACCCAGTTGTAAAGCATCATATCCGTCACTTCCTAAAGTCTTCTTTTGTACTACAGTACAAGGACCTGCTTCTATCACTGTTACCGGCAATACATCTCCTTCTTGTGAATAAACCTGGGTCATCCCTAACTTTCGTCCAATTATCCCTCTGGTCATGTCAATATTCTCCAGCCGCTACAGTTTAATTTCTACATCAACCCCTGCTGAGAGGTCTAACTTCATAAGGGCATCAATTGTCTGCTGAGTTGACTCCATTATATCTAAAAGTCTCTTATGTGTCCTTCTTTCAAATTGTTCCCTGGATTTCTTGTCAACATGAGGGGAACGTAAAACACAATACTTATTAATCACTGTAGGAAGAGGTATAGGTCCGGCAACCTTTGCCCCAGTCCTTTTAGCAGTCTCAACAATCTCCTCGGCAGACTGATCTAAAAGTCTATAATCGTAGGCCTTTAAACGGATTCTTATCTTTTTGCTTTGTTCATTCATTGCTTAAAACCCCGCCTCTTTTCCAACTATTTTATTCAACAATATCACTTATCACACCAGCGCCCACAGTTCTGCCACCTTCACGAATAGCAAA
>PFIF01000144.1 GCA_002782605.1 Deltaproteobacteria bacterium CG_4_8_14_3_um_filter_43_13
ACGACGATCTCATACAGGGGAGGGGTCAAGAGACCCCCGAAAACTGAGGGTTTTGATCTTGTGAGGACTTATTCTACAAACTCGGTAGATGGTTAAGCGGTTACCAATTCCAATGTCGCAACAATATTATAATAAAATGCTCATGATTACAATCATTTTACCTCTATATTACCCTTTTCCTACAGATTCAACACCATAATCAGCCGTGCGTTCTTAAGCATCGGCTGGATTAACTTGTTAGAAATCTTTTTATAGGAGGCTATATGATACCAAATAACGATCCATTAATAATTGAAGAATATCAACTATATACGGCACATTATAACCCCGAGGACGGAGTTATAACCATTGATTTTTTTCCTGAAGGAATCGCTTTTGTAATGAAAGATGAAGTTCGTTATCAAAATCATTTAAATAAAATAAAACAACGGATTAACGATTGTTTCCGCAAAAGTGTCAATCTCCTAAATAATCGTCAATCCACTTCTGAGCTTTAATAAGGATATGATTTATTGTTTCGTTATCTCCAACATAGTTTATTGTTCCACTGAAAGGCTGATCAAATGAATGGTTCCCTTTATGGACAATTATGCAGTATTCATAACCAATCAGACCATCTTTTATGGATAGGAGTTTGATATTTATGTCGCATCCTTTGTATGTAGTTTCCATTTTTTTATTCCTTTCTAACAATGTTATTAAGCGACAAAACGAGTGTAGCAGAAATAGGCTTTTTTGTAAAATAAATCGACATAACCCATTAATATAATTATACTCACTTGTCGGTTAACACCGCAAACGGAAGGAATACACACATTTCGCTAAATGCCCTATGCTAACTATACCGCCTGAGACATTAACGCGCTTTGTTGCACTCATGGAAAAGCGAACCGTTCCTTCCATTCAGCGCAATTTCTATAAGAAATGGCTGCGGTATTACTTGGATTTCTGCGCCAAATACCGCCTTCCCAATTCCTCCTCGAAAAGCCTGCCGCAGTTTCTTGCCAAGCTGCGGGAAAAGAAACAAACTGACGAGCAGATCAAGCAAGCGGGTTATGGGTTTACATCTAAACCCTTGATTTGAGACCTGAGTAATATATGTTTATCTAACCAAAAACACTGCAGGCATCCCTCCAGCGACACCTGGTTCGGCAAAAATCCAATGGTGCTTTCTGTTTTATCAGAGAACGAAACTCCTGGGCACTCCTCTTTTCTCCATAAGATACCCCCAGCCCCTTAAGTACTATCGCATCCCACTTTCTGACTGCATCCTCGTCACCATTAGGGCTTTGGCAGCGGTTGTTCTGGCAGAGGGGACAGGTTTGACATAGTTCGTCAACACCCTCGATGATTTCTATTATCGTATCAGTACCCGATTGCATGGTTTCTCTGATTTTGTCCCCTATTTGGTCAAACCTCTCTCCTCTGTCAGGGAAGTTGCCTGCCAAAAATGGCTCACAATAGATGTGGTGCGGACGCCATCTTGACACTTCAGCTCTGTTATCGTCGGTCATATTTTTTCCTCCTTCTTTCAGGGTAGTAAATAGATATATGAGGGGAGAAGATTCTATAATAAGACATTGCTATCCCCCATTATAAGAACGTCTGAGACCAGATTTACAAGTCCCCATATGGCATCTGCCGCAAGGTGAACTTCTACAGATCGGTCAAAAAGAATGGAAAGACTGGGCACAAACTCCTGGTCACCCTTCCAGAACAGATAGTACAGGGGATAGTACAGGGGCACCTTTGGGAAGGCTAAAACCCTGTAAGCGGCATCTGCCAGATCCAGAGCCTCACCCCCCACTCCCTCCGCTGCTCTTTTGAAACCCTCGAGATCATTGCCGTATCGTGCCAGAAGAGGTCTTATTTTAAGTTCATGAGTGCCCTTGAAAAAATGGGCGGACTTGAGTTCTTGAACACTTACCATTTCTTGGCTGAGAGATTGAGCTCCCGCATTTAGCAGATATACCAGGCACAGTAATTCCAAAAGGGGATTGTCTATTCGGTCCCACTGGCCTTGTACCTGTCGATACAGGCAGTGTGTTCGCTTGTCAACTAAAAGATTTTCTTTCAAAAAGGGAAGAAGCAGACCATCTGAAGGGTGGTTAATGGCAAAGGCGTTCTCACAAACCTCTCTTATATCTCTCTGTTCTAAGTCTTTCCAGTATTGAGCCGGTACCTTTACAGCATCGCCAGAGGGGCTTCTGGCTGCCGGTTTTTCACTGCGCCGTCTTTCCTGCATATTCAAATATCCCTGGCTGAATGGATAAGGTCCAAGTCTAAATTCATCTCATGGAAACCTGTCACAGTCCTTTGGACAATACTCAATAAGATTCTTTATGACGTATGCAAGGACAGGACATGGTTGACCCAGTATTCTCTCCTGCCCCGATAGTTAATGATCAGGAGAGATCAGGGTTAAAATATCAGGCCCATCCTCTGTAATTGCAATAGTATGTTCGAAATGAGCGCATAGACTCCCGTCCACCGTTACGACTGTCCAGCCGTCGGGTTGAACCTTAACCCTCCATGTCCCAACATTAACCATAGGCTCTAACGCTAGCACCATCCCAGCCTTTAACTGTACGCCTCTATTTGAGAGACCGAAATTGGGGATTTGTGGTTCTTCATGGAGGTTTCTACCTATCCCATGACCTACAAAATCTCTTACCACAGAGAACCCGTTCCCTTCAACCCAAGATTGAATAGCATGGGATATATCATGGAGTCTACATCCTGCTTTAGCCTGTTCGATTCCCTTATAGAGGGCATTCTGTGTAACATCCAACAGTCTTGTAGCTTCTTGACTTATCTTCCCAACAGGGACAGTAATAGCGGCATCGCCATAGAATCCACTCCGAACTACACCCAGATCCAGACTTACGATATCCCCTTCTTTTAACCTCCTTGAATCTGGAATCCCATGTACTAACTGTTCATTAACAGAAACGCACAGACTTGCAGGAAAACCGCGGTATCCCTTAAACGCAGGAATTGCCCCTTTTTTTCTTATTTGTTCTTCCGCATAGGAATCTAACTCTAATGTAGTGATCCCAGGTTTGATAATTTTCCTTAATGCCTTTAATATATGAACAACAATCTGGTTGCTCTTTCTCAGTAATTCAATCTCTTCTTTAGACTTTAGAATAATCATATATCCGTTTCTTTACAGGCTATTCCTAAATTCCGTTATCTGTTTCCAAGGGACATTCAGTGGCTACCTTCCTGAAACTCGTCCATCTGCATATAGTAGTCCTGTCCATCATGAACAATGATCTTTATAATCTTCTGTTTCTGGAGGTCATTTAAGTACTTTATTGCTTCGTTCATGTGGATGCCGAGAGAGCTTGAAATATCAGGGAGGGTAACCGAGCGTCGTCTCACAAGGTTGAGTATTGCCGATTTTATATCTGTTTCATTGGTGTCCTGTTCTTTCTTTTGGAATTCTTCTATAACGCTGTATTTCTCCCCCAGTATGGTCTCTATCGCCTGCAATTCTTCCACGGATAGCCCTTCTGCAGAACTTTCAGCAGGGGGACGAACAACGGTATTGAGCTGGATTTTTTTAGGATCTATCTCCGAAACCATGGTTTTGATCTTCTCCACTTCATCAAGGTGGTCGTTTTGCCCCTTGACAAACATTATCTCAAGCCATATTTCCCCATTAAACTCTCTGCTGAAGGACTTTAACCCGTCGATTATCCGATCTACTTCCAATGAACCGTGAGGGCGGTTTATTCTCTCAAATACCTCTTGTGTAACAGCATCTAAGGAAGGAATAACAAGATCAGCGTTACGCAGGGCATTTCTTACCCCCTTTTGGTAAAGTAAAGTTCCATTGGTTATTACGGCAACAGGGGTATCGGTTATCCCTTTGACGGTCTTGATAATCTCTCCTATATTGGAGTTTAAAGTAGGCTCACCAGAACCGGAAAAAGTGATGTAATCTATACTCTGTCTTTGGTCTAAAACATAGCTCAGCTCATGAAGGATATCCTTTGGTGCTACAAACCCCCCCCTTTTTACTGTCTTTCTGATTGTTCTGCCCAACTGGCAGTACACACAGTCAAGGGTACATGTCTTGAAAGGGACTATATCGACTCCTAATGAAAAACCTAACCTTCGAGAAGGTACAGGTCCAAAGATATAATTCAATTTCACTTCTCTCAAATTGTCCATTCCTTTTTGTGTATCTAATTTTCTCTACTTTTTTATTTATAATTTTATTCATCGTAATTTGCAAATAAAAAATCTAAATATCCCTTGCCATTTTTCCGTACCCGGGTTAT
The DNA here is from genome assembly GCA_002782605.1 of Deltaproteobacteria bacterium CG_4_8_14_3_um_filter_43_13. Classification (GTDB taxonomy): domain Bacteria; phylum Desulfobacterota; class UBA8473; order UBA8473; family UBA8473; genus UBA8473. The sequence goes on from PFIF01000144.1 coordinate 4,293, forward strand.
ATATTTACAATAGAAAACTTGGAAGATAAGTATACTTTTTCCCCTCAGCATTAATTTTTTGATGTAATTCATCGAGGGCCATTCTATTAAAATTGCTTTTGCGGTAGATGGGTTTGCTTGAAGATTAAGGTTATGGGAAAACGTTTACATTTTGGCGACAAAGATATATATATGATCGAGGAGTCAATAGATCTGGCTGAAGACCTAGTGACTGCTTATTTCAACATATCCTCTGAAGAGTGGAGGAATTGTTATTACGAGCTTAAAACCCTGGAACATCTTAGCCAGGTGGAAATAACGGATAAAGCTTTTGCCCAAATATGTAAGTACGAATGCGTAAAAGAGAAAGATTCGAGCCCCCCGCTGTTCTTTGATCTTTATAGGATTTGCCTGCAGGACAACAAGATACTAAATGCTGCAAAAAGGTCACTCAATAGAATAGAACTAAAACCATTAATGTTATATATAGTTACTCACGAACTCTCTCACGTTGCAAGGTTTAATAAATACTTTAAGGATTTTTCTGCTTCACCAGAAGAAAAAGAGTGGGAAGAAGCAAATGTCCATTCTATTACTTATGAAATGCTGAAATCAACGAAAGATAGAGGGTTAACCCGTGTCTTGGATCACTACCGAAGTTACCGATTGGAGCTAGGGTAGTTTTATAACTTAGATGGGTAAAAATGGGGAGTATTGACAAAACAGAAAAGATTATTATATTTGAACATAGCTTTTGATATAATATGAGGAGAAGGGGGGAGTTAAATTGCCAATCTATGAGTATAATTGTAAAAATTGCGGGAAGGGGTTTGAAATTTTGCAAAAATTTTCTGATCCCCCCCCTTTAAAATGCCCATTGTGTTCAGGCGAGGTAAGCAAATTAATCTCACAATGTGCCTTTCATTTAAAAGGAACCGGTTGGTACGCGACTGATTATGCAAAAAAGAATGGAGGTACTGACCAGAAAGAGACTAAGTCAGAAACTACGAAGAGTGATGATTCTGTCATTAGTCCTTCCAAAGAATCAGCGGATTAATTTTACAGGCTCAATCTATCTTTCATTATTTCACATTGCCTACCTTAACCATTCAAAAACTGCCATTCCAATTTTGACTTTTTATAAGTCTGTCTTGATTGCAGGCAAAAAAAGAGGGGGCAATCCACCTAGATGTACGCCCCCTCTTTTTAAAAAATATACTGGATATACTGATGAATGTTACGCGTCCAGAATTGCCAGCGCCTCTTCTCTATAGGCATCCATGAGATACGGTATTCCGGTAACTTTAGCGCATTCTTCAGTTAGGGACATAAGCTCTCTTCGGGTGATTGCAGGCATGCTAAAGCATCGGGCGCCGGCCATCAACTGCTGCAGTCCTACCTTAATCTTCTGGCCATAACTGTAAATCCCCAAAGCACCCAAAGGAATTTTATCCATCTCTTTTTTGCCAACCAGATCTGCAACTTCTTCATAACAAACAAAGATCTCTTCCGGGGTTGAACCAAATTCGCTGACGGTCTTGGGAAGATCCTTCTCTTTGATCCACTTGGCAATGTTTTTACCGACCATACCCGGAATCATCAATGCCCTTCCCATACAGACTGCTTTGGTAAAAGGGGCACCCAGGGCAAGAGCCTTGAATACACCGTCTTCACTGCTAAACCCACCGGCAAAGGCAATATCTGGCACTCGTTCACCTTTGTCGGACAGTTTCTTACAGAATTCGTAAGTCGCAGCGTGGAGGTAAAGGCTAGGCATGCCCCACTCTTCCATCATCCGCCACGGGCTCATACCGGTCCCCCCTGGAGCACCATCAATAGTAAGTAAATCAATTTTAGCTTTTGAAGACCATTTGATGGCCATAGCCAGTTCCCTCAAACCATAAGCACCGGTTTTCAAGGTGATTCGTTTGAACCCAATATTCTTCAGACGTTGAACCTCCGCATAAAAGCCCTCTTCGTCTATAAAACCAAGTCGGCTGTGACGCTCAAACTCTTTAATTGCACCACTCTTGAAGGCAGCCTGGTTTGTGGGGTTGGAAGGGTCAGGAGTGACTATATAGCCGCGTTTCTGGAGTTCCAAAGCCCGCTCTAAGCTGTTGACCTTGATCTCACCACCGATACACTTGGCACCCTGTCCCCATTTTAATTCAATAGTATTCAGACCATGCTTTTTGCTAACGTATTCTGCAACACCAAGTCTGGTATCTTCCACATTCATTTGAACAAGAATTTCACCATAACCCTGATGATACCTGCGATAGGTCTCGATTCGCCTGTCCATGTCCGGGGCCTTAATAGTTTTGCCATTGGAGTCGAGCTCAAGCTGGGGATCGGTACCGCAAACATTCTCGCCACACACCAATGTTACCCCGCTTATGGCTGCACCGATGGCAAAGTGTTCCCAATTCTTTCTGGCTATTTCGGTAGAACCTAAGGCACCGGTAAAGATAGGAACCCTCATCTTCACTTTGATATCCCAGCCATATTCGGTCTCAGTATTTACCCCGGGAAAAGTTGCGGTATCAGGGTCACCTATAACCCCGGAAGGCAGTCCCTTGGCTCCAAGGGCATATCCCTGAATATTGAGATGGGAATAGTCAATTGGATAGTCTTTGTCACCACCAGCAGTAACTTCTCCGAATGGGCCAGGATAGATCAATTCCCTGCCCCGGAAAGTAGCCTTAAAGACTTCACAGTTTCCCCTGCAACCGTCAAGACAGCGGGTACAAAGGCCGCTCATGGGAACTACACTCCGGGAACGGTTTGTGGTTCTTGTTGCATCATTTGCGTTTGGTTGTTGTAAATTCATAAAAATCTCCTTTCTATATGCACCAAATAAAATATGATTAGACACCATTATTCTTTGCTGAAATAAAAAAAGGTGCCCTTTTTATTGGACACCTTTGTCGCTTCCTAATCTGATACCCCACTGTATAAATAATATAATACTTCATTGTATTATATTATGTGAGTTTTTGATAGTTTGTCTTATACAATATGTTCTGAAGTTTGTCAAGCCCTAAATTTTATACCTCGCTTTCCCATACATAAAAGAGAAACCAGGGGGGGTACGATATGTGTTCCGAGTTCCACCCCAAAATTAAATTTGCTTTGCAATTTAAGCCAGGATAAATTAAAATAAAAGATTCTCCTCTCTTCATCCTGATACCCTAAAGATAAAATCTAGTGCTTTGACTCATAAATAACTTTACCAAAAATGTCTCCCCTCCCTTGGTGGGAGGGGATTAAGGGGAGGGGGCAACAT
>PFIF01000064.1 GCA_002782605.1 Deltaproteobacteria bacterium CG_4_8_14_3_um_filter_43_13
AGAGATGAATCCTGAACACACAAGAACCCCAAACGCTTCGACAAATTTAGTTGATAATGCAGTTCCCTCAATGACCCGAAAGCTATATTGAGAAATCTGAGATAATCTGCCTCACTGTCACGAGCGCAACCCTCCACGATGTTAGAAGGAACTGAAACTGCTGCCCGCCGTATTTGAGCAGTCAAACCAAACAACTCTCCTTTCGGAAACCCTGCGGTTACCCGATAAACCAACATCGCTACTTCATCAGCCAACTCAAATGCCCGAAGTTTTGTGTGATCACGCATGTATTTATTCCTAAAAGCCTTCCGCCTTCAGTCTATCTGCCTGAACTACTCAGTTGCCAGCTTTATTGCCTTTTCGCCAACCCCCGGAGGAAGCTGATCTTTCCACCAATCCAATACGGGTTCGACCCTCTTCTTAAATTCCTGTTGTTCTTCCTTTGTAAGCACAATCTCCTTTACCCCTGCCTTCCTTATCAGTGGCCAGGTTTCCTTCTCCCAATATGGCACTGCACGTTCAAATACCCCTTTTCCATAGCCCTTCCCTGCCTCTATAAACAGCTTCTGGATATCAGGGGGCAAACTCTGCCACTTGTCCAGACGCATATAAATCTGTGCACTATAGGAGGCAAAAGAGAGTTTAGTAAAGTATCCTATCGTGTCCTGGAGACTTCTTGAGGTAATGGTTGTTTGAGTACACATGGCGCCGTCAACCGTTCCCCTCTTGAGTGCCTCATAGAGTTCTGCTGAAGAGGTCGTATAGTGGGCGCTGCCCCAAGAGCCTTGATCACCGCTGCCTCTACACGCCCAGCAACCCTTATCCTGAGCCCCTTTAAGTCCTTAGGTTTCCTTACGGGTTTATCCTTCGTCCACAGGTATTCAGGAAGAATCGGCCAGGTGGCTATTTGAATAATATTCTTTTTAGCCAGCTCCTGATTGATGAGTTGATACAGAGGAGAACCTATCTTCAACTTTTCATATGACGTCTCCATGTCTTTATATAGGAATGGCAGTTCTGTAATTCCCACTATGGGATAGGTACCCATAATGGCGGCATCTACGTGAAGGATAATGTCTGCTGTTCCCTGCATCAGACCTGGTATCGTCTCTTTTGACTTGAGCAGTGTTCCTGAGTGAAAATGCTCAATATGCACCCTGCCCTTTCCATGCTCATTAATATAATCAGGAAATCCCTTTATAATTGGGAAGAGATCCTTATAAGAGGGTGGCAAGTAGTGTGCAAAGATGAGTTTTAACTCTTTAGCCATTGCCTGCTGCTGACCTACGGTAATTAATGTGCCGCAAATTAAATAGAAAGCCAATAACACAAAACCTATCTTTTTCATTTTTGATACCTCCTTTTTTAATAGTTTCCAGGGGTCAGTTGCCAGTGGTCAGAAAAAAGAAAGAACAACTGATCCCTGATCCCTGTGAACTGACAACTGTGAACTGGGAACTGCCATGCCCTTTTTTAACTCTCAACTCTTAACTCTTATCCACCCCCCTTCTTACTGACATTGATAGCCAAATGTTGACACTCTCGTAAAAAGTCGTCATTCCGGCGGAAGCCGGAATCCAGAGAGCATGTAACTACTTGAAAAAACTGGATTCCCGTTTTCACGGGAATGACAGAATATGGGGTTTTCAGACTTTTTACGAGTTCATCAATGTTGGGCAAGACCCGTACTTCTCCTTCCGTAACAGTTCACGCTTGACAGTTATCGGTTCACGGTTGAAAAAAAACCTTCTTTCTTGTTTAAGTTGAAAGCCTTGGGTTGAGTAGTCCACAATGCTGATGAATCTTGAGTAGGAAATAGTGGATATTCTTATAACCATAGGCCATGCGGGACAAACGTTTTATCTTGTTGTTGATTCCCTCTGAAATGGCCGTTGTAATTTTGCAGAGAAAGTAATGTATATGTTCTCATACTCACTATCTGTTACCTCTACCGCTCGATAATTTGGAATATCCAAAATTTTTGTGAGTCATTCATTTTTTTTCTTGACATACTATATATTGTGGTATATACCTCGATCCATACAATATAAGCTATATATAAACGGACAAACCCTAGGCCATTAACTTGTGGAGGCATTTCATGGATACCTTAAAAAAGATTGATTTTGAAAATAGAAAGACAAGAACTGACGAAGAAACCACTGATATGGCACTGTTTGTCCGCACCTCTAAAGAGGATATTTTAGGCTGGAACAGGCAAAGAATTGTTGATGCTCTGGTAAGAGAAACCTATGTTGATATTGATACTGCAGAAGAGATCAGCAAAGAGGTAGAAAGGCAGATTATTGATTCCAGGATCACAATTGTCACGGCCCCTCTTATAAGGGAATTGGTAGATGCCAAACTCATCGAAAGGGGATTAGAGCAGGCACGGAGGATGCATACCCGTTTAGGGGTTCCTCTTTATGATGCAGATCGGCTCATCCTCCATCCTAACAAAGAGAATGCCAATGTCCCCCATGGCCCTGAAGCTACAAATCTGACTTTAGCAGAAGTGATTAAAAAGGAATATGCCCTGCTCAACGTTTTTTCACAAGAGATAGGGGATGCCCATATGCGGGGAGATATACACATCCATGATCTGGGGTTTATTGATCGTCCTTATTGTTCAGGGCAGTCCCTTGAGTATATCAAAAAATTTGGTCTAAATCTCCCTAACTCCCTCTCTATAGCAAAACCTGCAAAGCATCCGGAGGTACTGCTGGCCCATATGGTGAAGTTTGCTGCTGCACTACAAAGCCATTTTGCCGGTGCTATCGGATGGGATTCTGTTAATCTGTTCTTTGCTCCTTATTTAGAAGGATTAAGTGATGCAGAGGTAAAACAGCTGGCCCAGATGCTCATCTTTGAGTTTTCCCAGCAGGCAGTGGCTCGAGGAGGGCAGGCAATCTTCACAGATATCAACTTATACTGGGAAGTTCCTAAACATTTCGAGGATGTTCCTGCTATTGGTCCTGGTGGTACCTATACTGGCAAACCTTATGGATACTATCTAGAAGAGTCCCAGCGGTTTGTGTGGTTGCTCTTTGATGTATTTAAGGAAGGGGATGGGGTCGGCAGACCTTTCTTTTTCCCCAAGCCTCTAGTCCATATTACAGAAAAGTTGTTTCAGACGCCGGGTCATGAAGCATTTCTGGATCATATATGTGATGTTGCAAGTGAAAAAGGAAATACCTACTTTGTATTTGACAGGGGTAATACAGCCAAGATTTCCGAATGCTGTCGGTTAAGCTTCAAACTGGAGACCTCTGATCTTGAGGATGCTAAAGAACCCTGGAAGATGAGATATGCTGCTCTTCAAAACGTAACCTTAAACCTACCCAGAATGGGATATCTGGCAAAAGGAGATGATACCAAATTATACTCCAATATATCTCAATTCATGGAAATGGCAGTACAGGCACATCTCCAAAAGAAGGCTTTCATAGAAAAATTACTATCCCTTGGAGAAAAAGGTCCTTTAGCCTTGCTTACTATGGACAAGGATGGCTCTCCCTATTTAAGAATGCATAGAGCTACTTATTTAATTGGGATGTTAGGATTGAATGAACTGATCGAGATGCACACAGGTGAGGAATTGCAGCATTCTAAGGCTTCTTTGAAATATGGCTTAAAGATAATCGCCCATATGAAGTTATTAGCCGATAAGTTCAGCAAAAAACACGGAATGAGATTTGTCCTTGAGCAATCACCTGCAGAAAGTACTGCTTATCGCTTTGCTAAATTGGACCTAAAATACCATTCGCCGGAATCTGGTCACATAGTCAAAGGCAACATATCAAAAGGTGAGGTTTATTACACAAATTCTACATATCTTCCTGTCTCGTTACAAGTTAATCCAATTGAACGGGTCAGAAAGGAAGGACTCTTTCATCCACTGATAGAGGCAGGGTCGTTAACCCATATATGGCTTGGTGAGGCAAAGCCATCAAAGGAGTCGTTGACAAATTTTGTTATAAAAACCTTTAGAGGCACCCTAAACGATCAGATAGCGTTTTCTCCTGAATTTACGACCTGCATATCCTGTGGCAAAACTGCCAGAGGATTAACCGAAAAGTGCACCTACTGTGATTCCCACGAGGTAGAAGGTATTACAAGGATCACAGGTTATTTTACAAAGACCTCAAGTTGGAACAAAGGTAAGATTGGAGAACTCAACGATAGGTTTAGAAACCACGGTTTCTTACAGGACAAAGAGTCAGATGTTATTAACTTTACAGTAAAAGTCCCGCTAACTGTAAGCCCAGTTAGAGATGTTCGCTAATGGGATATCATTTCTAACCGGGTAAGCTAAAAAAAGAAAGGAGGAAGATTAATATTATGGGATCAGTAAAAATATTTTTTAAGTCTGACTGCCCCAAGTGCCCTGCTGCAAAGAATATGGGGATTATATTAAAAAAAGAGGGGATCAATGTAACAAATTACAACCTGGACACTCTGGATGGATTAGCAGAGGGGGCATATTACAGCGTTATGGCAACACCAACCCTGATTATAGAAGACGAAGATGAGAACCATATTGCTGATTTCAGAGGAGATGTGCCCACAGTTCAAGATATTCAAAAACTTATAAACCAACATCAATAACTACTCAGGTAGATGGACTGAAGGCGGAAGACTGTTAGGACATTTCAACCTTCGGTCATCAGCCAAACGGCCTGCCTAGAAACTAAATTTGGCTGGGAGTAAACAATGGCTACAAAAAACGCACATAAGATTCTGGTGGTAGACGATGAAAAGGGTATTAGAGAGGCGATCTACGCCCTTTTGACTATGGAAGGTTATTTAGTAGTCACTGCCGAGGATGGGATTGCTGCTCTCAAGAAACTACAGAACGACTCCTATGATCTCCTGATTACTGATCTTGCAATGCCCAATATGGGTGGGGCGGAGCTTCTCGATTGGGTTTACCAAAGCAATATTAAAATGACTGCTATAGTTATAACGGGATCGCCAATTACCAATATGGAAAAGAATCTTAAGGATAAGGGAGCTTTTGCATGCATCCCAAAGCCATTCCAGCTTAAGCATCTATCTTTCATTGTCCAGAAGGGATTAAAACAGAGGAATAAAATCTCTTAAAAGCTAAGAGAAAATGAACAGTCTGGAAAGACATTGACTCAAATTAAAGGATTTTTAGAAACTTCCTTCGTAGACTGGCCAGGCAAGATTGCTTCTGTAATATTTCTACCTTACTGTAACTTCCGTTGCCCTTACTGCCATAATCATGGCATTGTCCTAACCCCCGAGAAGTATGAGACTATCCCCATAGAATATGTTTTAAACCGCTTAAATGAGTTTAAGGAATGGATTGATGGTGTCTGTATAACAGGAGGAGAACCTACCTTACATCCCTCTCTTCCAGAGTTTATTCGTAAGTTCAGGGTTCAAAATTTCCTCATAAAACTCGACACTAATGGAACAAACCCGCATGTCTTGAGAAACTTAATAAGCAATAAATTAATCGACTATGTATCTATGGATGTCAAAGCTCCTTTGGATGAAATCAGATATTCCAAGTGCGCGGGGGTTCCAGTCAATTTAAAGGATATAAGAGAAAGCATATCTCTCCTGAAAGGGGGGACAGTCCCCTATGAATTCAGGGTTACCGTCGTTCCTGGTTTACTTAAGGAAGATGATATCATGGAATTGGCAAAGCAGCTAGTTAGAGCAGACAAACTTACAATCCAGAACTTTAACACATCTGATCCCCTGGATCCTAAACTTAAGCATGTAAAACCCTATAATGAAGGTGAACTAAAGAGGATACGGGACAGGGTTTCTAAGGTTCTTCAGACACCAAATCCATAGCCAGCAACCTTACACCTCATCTAACCCTTAATATGCCTATACGACTGACCACTGACAACGTATAACCAACACTATGCTATTTTTATCTTGACAAAAATTGTCTTTTCCTTTTATATTTGTAACTATTCAGGCACAAAGAGACAAAGGCACAAAGGCACAAAGTTGTAGGAATACGATTGGAATGCAGGACACAACCTGTCCAAATACCGCTTTGTAAACATCTTATAGGAACTTAAGCAACTCATTCTCTTCAGATCTCTCGACTTTGTGCCTTTGGCACTTTGTGCCTACCTGAGTAGTTCTATTTATTAACCCCCACTACAGGAATGGTTCGGTTTACTGGAAACCACCATTCTAACCTTAAGAAAGGAGATATTATGTCTGAAATTCGCTTTGATGGAAGAGTAGCCGTCATTACCGGGGCAGGAAGAGGATTGGGAAGGAGTCACGCACTGCTATTGGGTTCCAGGGGAGCAAAAGTGGTTGTAAACGACATGGGAGGAGCTGTAGATGGTACTGGTGGAGGGGCAAAGTCGCCTGCGGAGGAGGTAGTAGCAGAGATAAAGGCAGCCGGTGGGGAAGCGGTAGCCGACTATAACGGCGTCCACACCCCAGAAGGAGCGAAGGGAATCATAGAGACCGCTACTAAGGCATTTGGAAAGGTCGACATACTTATAAACAACGCCGGGATTCTGAGGGATGTTACGTTTGTAAAGATGACGGATGAACAATGGGACGGCGTTTTAAAGGTTCATCTGTATGGTTCGTACTACGTTACCAAAGCAGCCTGGCCGATAATGAGAGATAATAATTACGGACGCATTGTTATGACCACCTCTGCTGCCGGCCTATACGGCAACTTTGGTCAAGCAAACTACTCAACGGCTAAACTGGCGCTTGTGGGCTTTATGAACACGTTAAAGGCTGAAGGGGCAAAATTCAATATCATGGTAAATACTATTGCCCCGGGGGCAGTTTCCAGAATGACCGAATCGATTATGCCAAAAGAAGTCCTTGACCTTATGGTACCTGAATTGGTATCTCCTATGGTAGCCCTTATGTGTTCTGAGGATTTCAAAGAATCAGGGCATATCATGGCAGCCGGTGCCGGTCATTTTGCCAAGGCACAAATCGTCGAGTCGAAAGGTGTATATTTCAACCCGAAAAGCAAGGTAACCCCTGAAGATATTCAGGGAAAACTTAAGGACATCACAAACATGGAAGGGGCAGTAACACTGCCAAATGCCATGGACGGCGTTGGTAAATTTTTCAAAAAGGGCTAGTTTTGACTATTGGGGTATGGAGGTATTATCAAGACCTCCATACCCTTAAAACCCCCCTTTTTCTTTGTTTTCATATCCATCCCCTATTTTTGCCCCCTTTATCTCTTCTCCAAGAGAAAAGTTCTTATAGCTGGTGGATCATCTCCAAATTAGTTGATGGATTATGAGGATTCGAGGGGTCAAGGAGTCAAGGATTCTAGTGCTTTGACTCATAAATAACTTTGCCAAAAATGTCTCCCCTCCCTTGGTGGGAGGGGATTAAGGGGAGGGGGCAACATAGCGATTCTTCACCCCCACCCTGCCCCTCC
>PFIF01000063.1 GCA_002782605.1 Deltaproteobacteria bacterium CG_4_8_14_3_um_filter_43_13
CATCGGCTTCCCTAACAATGCAAAATGCACATATCAAAATGAAAAATGCAAAATTAAGGAGTATCAAAATTTGCGATTTGAATTTTGAATTTTGCGATTTATAATTAACTTCTTTCATCTCCCCACCTCCAGAATTTCCGGTTTTACTCTTTTCAAAAATACAACACAAAAGGCGGTGATGATACCTTCGATGACCATCACCGGCAGGTGTACAAATACCACCAATTCTGCAATGTGGAAAAAGCTCTCCCCTGTGCTCACGAGTGCGAGGGCAACAAGAAGGGCTCCCGTACCGACACCTATGGCGCCGGCGGCAAACCCGCAGACGATGCTTAGAAGGTGATTACCCCTGCGCACAGGCAGATTAAACAGATAATAGGCAATGACAGCGGGGGCTGCCATATTAAATGTATTGACACCCAGGCTGGTAAACCCGCCGAACTGGAACAGAAGCGCCTGAAGCGCCAAGGCCACGAGAATGGAGGGGAAGGCCATCCAGCCCAGGAGAAGCCCTACAAGTCCATTGAGAATCAGGTGAACACTTGACGGCCCTACCGGCACATGAATCAGAGAGGCAACAAAAAAGGCAGAGGATAAAACCGCCACCTCTGGTATCTTCTCATAATCCATCTTTTTAAGCCCCCACGCCGTTCCACCCACGGTAAGCAGGGCGCCTGCCACAAGAACAGGCGCCGAAAGAACTCCCTCTGATATATGCATTATCTCATCTCCCTTGTTTTTATCCAGAGCACAGCGCCGATTTCCACAGGATACTCTCTGCCTTCATGTTTTAGTTTGAAATCAGCGGTATTGAGAGCGGCAAATCCCCACCAGCCAGCCTTCGGCATCGCGTAGGTAAATACTCCGTTGGCATCAGTCTTTACAACCTGAGTTATATAGGCCTCAGCGGGTGGCTTTATCTTCCCCCCTTCATTTAAGTATTCAACCTCTACCTCTGCATAAGGCACGGGTTTGCCGTCCACTTTTACAATTCCCTGAAATACATTGCCTGTCCAGAGACCGTAAGGCCTTGTTAAAGGTGTGATCTCGGTCTTAAGTCCTACCTCACTATCCCATCCCTCTTCTTTCCCCAGGGCATTGACCACGACCTTTGTGTAGTGAATGATAAAGCTCTCCTCTGCAGGTTCCCAATACGGTTCAGGTTCGACAAAGAATATATGGTCACCGGGACCTTTAATCCTGTATGCAGCCTCCCAAGTGGAAAATCCTTTAACCATCTTCCTCTTCAGAGCAGCAAGGAGGTCTACTCTCTTACCACTTACCATAACCCCCACTGCCTTTGGTCTTTCCATGTTCATGTACTGACCTTCAAAAGGATGGGTAAATTTAATCTGGAGACCGATTTTTTTATCATCCCCTTTGGAAACAATGTCGTCAGAAGGAATGATCATGCCAAAATGCGCCCAGGCCGTACTCAGACCAGCCAGCAAAAATATCACCACAACAACCGCTATTGTTCCCACTCTTATTCTTCCATTGTTCATCTCTCTTACCTCCTTATTATAATGATTATTTAGACAAAAACAAATACTAATAGTTACAGATAGGCTCAAGGTACCGCATGTCCTACATCAAAATCCTGGCAATCCCTCGATCCTGGATGACAACGCGCATTAGTTAACCCTGAAAAATGAAAAATTTCGTTTGGAGCGAACATCTGCCTGTGTGTTGCACGCAGACAGGCGAACAGGATTTTTGGAACATCCCGCCTCTGGCAGATCAAAAACCCTGTGCTTCGGAGCAGAAAAGTGAATTTTAAGGGTAAACTCATTAGAAGGCTATCGCCAGTCTAACAAAGAACTCATCCAGCTTATCATCGTAAGCACTCCCTGACGCCTTTTCATAATTGGATCTACGGTATTCGGCCATGATGGTGGTAGAAAAATTATCCTTTTTGAAAAGGGTATAATTAGCCCCTATACTGTATCTGTCTTTTAGTGTGCCATCCTGGTTGGCATCTCTGTCATCATCGAAGCCTTCATACCGGGCCGCCAGTTCCAGAGGTTCTGCAACCTGAAGTGCAACCGCACCAAACCAGGCCGATTCCTTGTATGCCTTATCATCGGTGAAGTTTTTCTCTCTGGATATAGCCTTCATATATTCGGCATCGAATGTGAGCTTCCATATCTGGAGATTGAACATACCGCCAACCGTCTCATTTCGGTCCCCATCCCCGGGCTCTGAATCGTAAAATATAGCCAGGGTCAGACCTTCTACAGGAGAGACAGCGATGTTCCCTATATATGAACTCACATCGTCTGTCGCGAAATAGGTCGAACTTGTGGAACGGGTAAGACCAACCCCGGCATTATAGAGTTTGCCGGCAAGTATCTCACCTCTATATACCGTGAAAGAGGCATCAAGCCCTAAGATATCCGGTGTAAATCCAAGGGTAGCGCCTGTCCTGGCGATCTCGTAGCACTCCTTGGTAATAGGGTCATTGATCAGGTGACTTTCGAATACACCAAAGGGCTGTCCCCTTTTGCCGCCTACAAAATATAAGGGGAATCCTTCCTTCCGGATCGTAATGGTTGCCTCATCCCAGGACACCTTATCCTCACTGTCGAGGTTCTCACCCTTCAGGAGGAGATTACCTGTCACATATTCATGTAACTTTATCTCAGCCCCCAGCTCTACTGTCCCGATCTGCATATCAGAAGTTGGATCATTGACCGTATTATCGCCAGTATCACTGTCGTCTGCATAGCTGAAGTCCAGTTCAACACCACCACTGAAGCTTATCTTCTCAGCTATCACTCCCAATATCCCTTTCGATCCTTCTTCCTGTCTTTCTCCTCTCTTCTCTAGTTCCTCAACGCGGGTCTTCAATCCTTCCATCTCCATTTTGGTGTCTTCAGCAAAACCTTGAGAAGTTACTAAAATTATCAAACCTGTAAACAGCCAAATCACAAACAGTAGTTTCTTCACGGTAACTACTCCTTTCTGAAGCGTGGCCTCAAAATACAAAAGCCACGAAAGCATTATTTGGTCTTCTGACCTTCCTTAAGCCTTCGTGGCTTTTCTTCAGAGGAAAAACTATTTATTTAATTTAACTTTAAGTTTAAGCCTATATCAAGTTAAAAAGGATGTCAAGAAAAAAATTGGAGATTTTTTTGAGAAATTACTTAAATATACTCTCTTACAAGGATTTCAGCAATCTGAATGGCATTGAGGGCAGCACCTTTGCGAAGGTTGTCCGCTACAATCCACATATTGATCCCCTTCTCAATGGATTCATCCTCCCGGATTCTTCCGACAAAGGTATCATCCTTGCCAGCAGCATCAATAGCCATAGGGTATCTTGCAGATGCAGGATCATCAACAACAGTTACCCCTGGTGCTTGTGAAAGCAGATTTCTAACTTCATCTGCAGTAATCTTCTTCTCGGTCTCTATGTTGACTGATTCTGAGTGACTATAAAACACCGGCACTCTCACCGTGGTTGCAGTTACCCTGATTGAGTCGTCCTCCAGTATCTTCCTTGTCTCATTTACCATCTTCATCTCTTCTTTAGTATAAGCATTCTCAAGAAAGATATCTATATGGGGCAGGCAGTTAAAGGCTATTTGGTGGGGATAAACGTTACATTCAACATCCTGAAAGCTTAGTATATCCCTGGTCTGATCCTGAAGTTCATCTATAGCCTTTTTCCCGGTTCCGGACACCGCCTGATAAGTTGATACTACAATCCTTTTGATCCCTGCCACATCATGGATTGGTTTTAGTGCCACCACCATCTGAATTGTAGAGCAGTTGGGATTAGCAATAATCCCTTTCTTCTTATATTGGGCAATGGCATGGGGGTTTACCTCTGGAACTACCAGGGGAACCTGGCTGTCCATCCTGAAGGCGCTGGTATTGTCGACCACTATACAGCCTGCACTGGCAGCAATAGGGGCAAACTTCTCGCTGACTGTCCCCCCTGCAGAGAACAACCCGATATCGACCCCTTTAAAAGAATCCTCATCGAGTATCTCAACCTTTATATCTTTGTTATAAAATTCAATATAAGAACCAGCCGATCTAGTGGAAGCCAGCAATTTTAACTTCCCAACAGGGAGTTTCCGTTCTTCCAGGATCTTTATCATCTCATTGCCAACTGCTCCTGTTGCTCCAACAACTGCAATGCTGTACTTCTCTTTCTTCATAAAATCTAAAGCTCCTTCATGTATTTTACTACTAAATCACCCACTTCTTTGGTGCCATATCCCATCTCCCCCGCTGAAAGACTCTTAATATCTCTGGTTAGCACCTTGATGACCGCCTTTTCTATAAGCCTTGCTGAATTTTCTTCTTCCAGATGCTCTAACATCATCTGACATGCCGAAATTGCGGCCAAGGGGTTTATCACATTTTTTCCCTTGTATTTAGGGGCTGATCCCCCGATGGGTTCAAACATAGAGGTTCCCTGGGGATTAATATTTCCGCCAGCGGCTATCCCCATTCCTCCCTGAATTATAGCCCCGATATCAGTAATTATGTCTCCGAACATGTTATCGGTGACGATTACGTCAAACCATTCAGGATTTTTTATCAGCCACATGGATATTGCATCCACATGGGCATAATCTGTGGTAATATCGGGGTAGTCCATGGAGATTTCTTTAAAGGCTCTATCCCAAAGATCGAAAGCATAAGTCAAAACATTTGTCTTCCCGCATAGGGTTAGCTTCTTGGCCTTGTTTCTCTTCCGACATAAATCGAAGGCATATCTAATACATCTTTCCACGCCCTTTCTGGTGTTTATAGACTCTTGTATTGCCACCTCATCAGGGGTTCCTTTCTTGAAAAACCCTCCAGAACCCACATAAAAACCTTCCGTATTTTCCCGGACCACCACTAAGTCAATATCCTCTGGCCCCTTGTTTTTGAGGGGAGTCTCTACACCAGGGTATAGTTTTACCGGCCTGAGGTTTACATACTGGTCAAGCAAAAATCTGAGCTTCAGAAGTATGCCTCTCTCCAGGATTCCGGGTTTCACATCGGGATGGCCTATAGCGCCCAGGTATATCGCATCCATCTTCTGGAGTTCTTCAACTACTGAATCAGGAAGGGTTTCACCCGTCCGAAGATACCTCTCTCCTCCCAGGTCATACTCTATTAGATCATACTTGAATCCGTTTATCTCCGAAGCAGCCTTTAGTGCTTTGAGCCCTTCAGCAACGACCTCAGGACCTGTACCATCACCAGGTATAACCGCTATATTGTATGCGTTCTTGTTCATGTGAAATTTAGCTCCAATTCGCTCAAAAGTATCGTTGGGATCAAAAGAAGTGCGATAGCATTTGAATAAAATCTTTTAGCCTATTCTTATGTGAAGTTGTGCCCCTGTTTTTCAAAAACATGGATGGCGTCTTTTAAGATACTATTTGTCCTTGCAGTTTTTCCTGAACCCAAAGATTAATGAGAGTATCGGCACTAACACCACGTTTTTGAGCAATAGTCTGAATTTTTTCAGAAAGCATTTTGTCAACAGCATAATAAATAACTTCAGACTCAATATCCGCCTCAAATGATACTTCTTTGGTTTTATCCCAAAAGTCAGCTAAATCATGAGTATCCCAAAACTCGCCAATCTCTTTGTAGTTCGTTGCCTTTGATACAGAACTTTTATGTTTTCTCATATAGTCTCCTCTCAGCCTTAGTCATATCACGTGCCGATAAAATCAAGGCACGTTTGTCGCCAAATAATGCCTTTGATTTTCAAGTCATATTCTCCAACCTCTTTAGCATATTATATATTATAGTCCCTTATTTTCATAGAGTGTTTTTCTCTAAAGAAGGCTCAATTTTGCATAACGGTTTGTATTCACGAAGTCGTCGAAGGCGATTTTCTCGAAAGGCAAGCGAAGCATAGCGTGAACACTTTATTAGGCTATGGGGCAATTCCATTTATTCACTTTTTGCATTATTATAAGGTACTTGAAACCCCTTAAATAGAAATTATATCTTTTTGCTCTCTCGTGCCAGATTGGCGTATTTGATGTTTGGTTATGTCGTGTTACACAGATGATATCTACGGGTTTAAAGTAGTTCTCAAGAATAGAATAGAGCTTAAATCCTGCTGGTACAAATTTTTTCTTCTTTGCTTGATCTCCAATAAGCCAAGCGATATGTTTTCCAGGTTTCAAAACCCGGTACATTTCTTTTGCAACCTTCTCTAGTTCTTCAAAAAATCTTGCGTTTTCACAAGATATGTTACCAATGTTATCAGTATGATCATTATATTTTATGTTGTCTGAATATGGGGAATCAATAAAAACAAAATCTGCCTTTTCGTTCTCTAATGGTAATCTTCTTGCGTCTGCTTGTTCTATGTTGTCTCTATAAGGGACTATATCATAGCCCAAAACTCTTCTATTCTCCTCTTTACAAACATCTATGGTTGTTCCACTTCCACACATTGGATCAATCACTAAATCGCATTCTTTTGTATATCTTTGTATAAGATTCCAGATAACAAATGCAGGCGTTACTCCAGAATATTTATTGTCACCATGTGGTCTGTCACCATAATTTTGGGTTGGAAAGTCCCATAGTGTTGTTGTTTCAAATTGAGGTTTTTTAGCCTTCATTTTTTAACAGCTTCTTTAAATCGTCTATAAAATGCTCAAAAAGTTTGACTTTGTTACTTTGTTCTATTTCTTCTTCAGTCAAAACATAACTACCGTCTAAATCTACTTCCACTATTGCCCTGCCCTTTTTGGTTGGCTTTTTTTGTGTTAATGTTCCATCTTCATCGGGTGTTATGAAATAAACTTTGATGTGTTTCGTTGCTTCATCTTGAAAGAGTTTGAGTTTCCAATATCCAGTTTGTGCGATTCTTTCTCTTAAAGTCACTTTACTTGAAATGGCAGCTAAGACCTTATAATTCTGAGGATTGTAAATAATAATATCAACATCGGGTAAATGCAACCCAAATTCTCCATAGTCAATAGCTAAATTCCGTTTTACCTGACTCAACTCTTTGGATAGATTTGTAGTTCTTTCTAGTTGATTACCATTAAAGACTTTCAATCCAAGCTCTTCGACTTCGTCTGTGATAATGTATTGGACTAACTTTTCTAAATTTTTTCCTTTAAAGGCTCGCCAACTTTGTTCATGGTCTCCATTTGGAGTAGGGTGTTTCAACCAGTCTCGCCTATGAATTTTTTTTGTTTCTTTTAACAGTTCTGAGATGTGTTTATATGTTTCTGATCCAAACTGCTTTTTCTTTTCCAGATATAACTTTTTCAAATCTTCGAATTGTCGAGTAGACATCTTTTCAACCTCCTTTGTTGGTTGTTAATGCCCCTCACAGAACCGTGCTTGAGGTTTGCCCTCACACGGCTCTT
>PFIF01000202.1 GCA_002782605.1 Deltaproteobacteria bacterium CG_4_8_14_3_um_filter_43_13
GGTGGATAATATCCGCCAAGATAATTAAGGAAAAATTTGGCGCTTCCTTGCAACAGATAGAAAAATACAGTGGCGCCCAGTCCGGTTAAGATGCCTATAAGGATACTATAGATAAACCACTTTCCTATTGATTTAAAATCCGGGTCGCGCATAAGTTGCCCTATTCCTAAGTTGTTTAATTAAACCAATCTTCGCATAGTTCTTGAGGGTTGATGTTCTAGAGGTTTCACTCCACCGTCACACTTTTTGCCAGGTTTCTAGGCTGATCAACATCTGTTCCCCTCAGCACCGCAATATGATATGCCAAAAGCTGGAGGGGAATGGCAAACAAAATGGGGGTTAAGGATGGTATTGTCTGAGGAATAAAAAACACATCATCGACCTTCTTTGCAATCTCTCTGCGGGATATGCTTGCTACTGCAATTGTCTTCCCTCGCCTCGCCTTTACCTCTTCAATGTTGCTTACAATCTTTTCATAAGATATATCGTTTGATACCAGGACCACCACTGGCATATCATTGTCGATTAGTGCAATGGGGCCGTGCTTCATTTCGCCCGCCGGGTAACCCTCTGCATGGATATATGAAATCTCCTTTAGCTTCAATGCCCCTTCTAAGGCAAGAGGATAATTTATCCCCCTGCCTAAGTATAGAAAATTTTGGCAACGGAAATATTTCTTGGCCATCTCCTTGATCTCCCCTTCTCGTTCCAGAATGTCTTCAATATGATGGGGGATCCTGGCTAGCTCTCCTAGAATATTCTTTGTTTTTCTCGCTGTGATACTCTTTTTGATTTTGGCCAGATAAAGAGTCAGAAGATAAAGTGCCGCCAGTTGGGCAGTAAATGCCTTGGTAGATGCCACACCTATCTCTGGCCCGGCATGGGTATATATTACCCCATGGGACTCACGAACGATGCTGCTATCCACCACATTACAGATTGAGAGGGTTTTTCCCCCTTTTCTCTTTGTCTCTTTTAATGCCGCCAGAGTATCTGCTGTCTCCCCGGATTGGGAAATAAAGATCGAGAGGGTAGCCTCATCTATTATTGGATCTCGATAGCGAAACTCCGACCCCAAGTCTACTTCAACAGGAATTCGACAAAATTCCTCAATCATAAATTCTCCTACCAGGGCAGCATGGAAAGATGTGCCGCAGGCAACCAGGAGTATACGGTTTATCTTGCTCAATTCCCCATGGGAGATATTCATCTCTTCCAGGGAAACCTCACCCCTGTCTTTGAAAATCCCCCCTCTTATAGTGTCGGTTATAGACCGGGGTTGTTCAAAGATCTCCTTTAGCATAAAGTGCTTATAGCCTTCTTTCTCCGCCATAACAGGGTCCCAGAGAATCTCTTTGGGCTCCCTGTTAATCTTCTTGCCTTCAAGAGAAGTTATCCTTGCCCCACTGTCCGACAGAACTGCCATCTCATTGTCCTCCAGGAAGATTACCCTTCTTGTGTGATTCAGGATTGCAGGAATGTCAGACGCTACAAAGAATTCATCCTCTCCTAACCCGATCACCAATGGACTTTCCTTCTTCGCAGCAATAAGCTTCCTTGGCTCTTTCTCATAGAGAACCGCTATGGCATAGGACCCCTTCAGTTTTTTGAGGGCATTTCTAACTGCAGACTCAATGTCTTCCCCTGCAGCAATAAACCTATCTATGAGATGGGATATAATCTCAGTGTCTGTCTCGGATTGAAACTTACACCCTTCGGAGATCAAGGAATCTTTCAACTCGACATAATTCTCTATTATA
This sequence comes from Deltaproteobacteria bacterium CG_4_8_14_3_um_filter_43_13, assembly GCA_002782605.1. Lineage (GTDB taxonomy): Bacteria > Desulfobacterota > UBA8473 > UBA8473 > UBA8473 > UBA8473. The sequence continues at coordinate 1,761 of PFIF01000202.1, forward strand.
CCATTGTGTACAACTGCCACCCCGCCGGCTTTATGGGGGTGGGCATTTTTCTCAGAGGGTCTGCCATGGGTTGCCCACCGTGTATGCCCTATGCCAACGCTTCCACAAAAAACCTCGTTTCTTATAGAATCCTCCAGATTTTTTATCTTTCCCTTACAACGGCGTACTTCAATGCCTCCATTATCAAAAACAGCGATCCCTGCCGAGTCATATCCCCTGTACTCAAGCCTCTTGAGGCCCTCTAACAGGATAGGTACGCTCTTCCTCTTTCCTATGTAGCCTATAATGCCGCACATAACTATGCCCTTATTTTGCTCTCTCTTCGATACCTTTGCACAACCTGCCAAGAGCTTTGAAGAAGTCCCCTGAGAGCGAATTCATAGATTTTTTGGGGAACCCTTCTTGGCAAGCGGAATGTAGAAAATTCACATGTTTGAGCCCGAAGGGCGAGTTTGTGAATTTTCAATGGAGTGAGCTTAGATGGGTCAAAAAATGTATGCTGAAGTGAAAAGGGGTACTTCTTCAAAGCTCTCTCTTTCTCTTCTTGGTCACCTGTTTTGCCCGGCTCAAAGCCAGACTGCCTGAGGGCACATCCTCTGTGATGGTTGACCCTGCTCCGATGTATGCCCCTTCACCGATCTTAACAGGTGCTACAAATTGGGTATCGCTCCCTATAAACACATTGTCTTCTATGATTGTCTGATTTTTTTTTAATCCATCGTAGTTACAGGTAATGGTTCCTGCCCCAACATTTACCCCCCTGCCCAGTGTGGCGTCTCCTAAATAACTCAGGTGAGATGCCTTGCTTCCTTCTCCAATCTTTGTCTTCTTAATCTCCACAAAATTTCCTATCTTAACCTTATCCTCTAACTCTGTATCGGGTCTCAAATGGGCAAAAGGGCCGATTATAACTCTATTGGCTATCTTACTATCACTGATAACACAACAGGTCTTTATGATCACACTATCACCAATTATAGAATTGGTAATCATGGATCCGGGTTCAATTATGCATTCTTTCCCTATTTGCGAGTTGCCCTGTATATAACAATTGGGATAAATCACCGTGTCTATTCCTATCCTGACGTCCCTTTCTATAAACGTTGTCTGGGGAGCTATAATGCCTACCCCATTCATCATTAGTTTATAGAGGATCTCTCTTCTAATAACCTCGTTCGCCTTTGCCAGCTCCTCTCTGTTGTTTATCCCCATCACCTCAAAAGGGTCCTCTGCTAAAAAGCCCTTCACCTTCTCATCGTGCTCTGTGGCTATCGCTACGATATCGGTCAAATAATACTCTGACTGCTTATTTTCTCTGCCAACCATTTGTAGGGCTTGAAACAGATAGCTCGCTTTTGCACAGTATATCCCTGTGTTGACTTCTTTCACTTCTTTCTCCAGATCAGTAGCATCTCTCTCTTCCACAATCCTTAAAATCCCGCCGTCATCGCCCCTGATTATTCTTCCATAACCCTCAGGGTTCGGGAGTTTTGTTGTTAAAACGGTAACCGCGGAGCTTCCTTCCTGGTGAACCTCTATCAATGCCCTGACGGTGTCTTCCTTAATCAGAGGCACATCGCCACACAGTATTAATATGTCTCCTTTAAAATCCTTCAGGGTGTCTTTTGTACACAAAACAGCATGCCCTGTACCAAGCTGCTCTTTCTGTTCAACAAAAGCCAGCCCCTCCCCCTTAAACCTCTCCCTGATAAGCTCTGCCTGATAACCCGTTACCAGTATAATATCCTGAGAATTTATCTTTCTGGCAACCTCTATGGGGAAGGACAACATGGGCTCGCCCATCAATGGATGAAGCACCTTCACCAGATTGGACTTCATCCTTGTGCCCTTACCAGCAGCCAATATCACAGTAGCTATCTCTTTCACGTCGACCCTTTTCTTAAAAAACTGTACCGGTTTAGCCAAATAAAATGGTGCCGATAAAGTTGTTGGGTACTCGTATCTGTTGCTTGTTATACGCAATAGCCTGTGTAAAATCCACAGAAATGATTGGAAATCTCGTCCGCTTGTTATGAATTCCTTATGCTGGATTGTAGTTCATAACGAGCAACAGATACGAGTACCCAACAAGAAAGAAAAAGTTGGCTAAACAGTTACAAAAAACTGTGTTCTTAAAAACGGCGTACCAAAATAAAAAAGGGGCAGGGCTTTTAAACCCGTCCCCTCCTTAAAGGGATATGGCCTCGGGCTTATCTCGCCCTTGAAGCAACCTGGAGCCTCACCAGCGCCCTGCTCAACGCGGCCTGGGCTCTTGCATGGTCTATCTCTTCCTTACCTGCCTTCTTAATTCTATCTTCTGCCCTGGCTCTGGCCGCTTCAGCCCTTTTTAAATCTATCTGCTCAGCTTTTTCAGCGGTCTCAACCAATATATAAACCCTGCTGGCTGTTACCTCTGCAAAACCCCAGTTCACTGCAAGATAGCTCGGGCTTCCATTTTTCCGGTATTTAATTTCTCCAATTTTCAACGTTGTAATAAAAGGGGTATGCCCGGGAAGAACCCCGAATTCACCCTCTTCTCCAGGAGCGGTTACTTCACTAACCTCCTCCTTTATTACAGACTTTTCTGGTGTAACTATCTCCAAAAGAATTTTCCCTTCCACAGACATCTCTCCCTCAATTCGTTATGCAGCCATCAACCGCTCTGCTTTTTGAAGTGCATCCTCTATCGTCCCTACCATATAGAATGCCTGCTCTGGAAGATCATCATGCTTCCCTTCTACTATCTCTCTAAAGCCCTTTATAGTATCCTCTGTTTTAACATACACGCCTTTTGTGCCGGTAAATTCCGCGGCTACAAAGAATGGCTGAGACAGAAACCTCTGAATCTTCCTGGCCCTCGACACTATGAGCTTATCCTCCTCAGAAAGCTCCTCCATACCAAGGATGGCAATAATATCCTGAAGGTTCTTATACCGTTGAAGAATTGTCTGAACCTCCCTGGCTACCCTATAATGCTCCTCTCCCAGTATCTGGGGATCAAGGATCCTAGATGTAGAATCAAGCGGGTCAACAGCTGGATATATCCCCAGCTCTGCGATTTGCCGAGACAAAACAGATGTCGCATCCAGGTGAGCAAAGGTAGTTGCCGGCGCCGGATCGGTCAGGTCGTCTGCGGGAACATATACCGCCTGAACTGAGGTAATTGAGCCATTTTTTGTTGACGTAATCCTTTCTTCCAACTCCCCTAGATCGGTTGCCAGAGTAGGCTGATAGCCCACAGCCGATGGCATGCGTCCCAGCAAGGCTGAAACCTCTGCCCCTGCCTGTGTAAATCTAAAGATATTGTCTATGAACAACAGGACGTCCAGCCCTTCTTCATCTCTGAAGTATTCAGCTGCAGTTAGAGCAGAAAGTCCTACCCTCGCTCTGGCTCCAGGGGTCTCTGTCATTTGACCATAAACAAGAGCGGTCTTGTCTATAACCTTTGATTCTTTCATCTCTAACCATAGATCGTTACCCTCTCTGGTCCGCTCTCCAACCCCACCAAACACAGAAAACCCACCATGTTCTCTGGCAATGTTGTGAATTAATTCCATGATTATAACGGTTTTTCCAACCCCTGCACCTCCAAATAATCCTACCTTTCCTCCTCGGGGGTATGGTTCCAACAGGTCGATTACTTTAATCCCTGTCTCAAATGGCACAACAGAGGTGTCTTGATCGACCAGATCCGGGGCTGGGCGATGGATAGGATATCTCTTCTTTTCGCCTATAGGCCCCAATTCATCCACGGGTTCTCCGATAACATTTATTACTCTGCCTAAAGTCTCTTTTCCCACAGGCATAGTAATCTGATTACCCTTATACACAGCCTCCATTCCTCTAGACAAACCATCGGTTGTATCCATGGCGATACACCTTACTGTGTTGTCTCCCATGTGTTGCGCTACCTCGACAATAAGGTTGCCTAATTTATCGCTTATGGCCGGGTTTGTTAACTCTATTGCCCCGTATATAGGGGGAAGACTTCCTTCTCTAAACCTGATATCAACTACCGGACCAATAATCTGTACAACGTTTCCCTTCGTTTCCATTTTCCTCTTTTCCTCCTCCTTATGGCTCTAACTTATTTTAATGCTTCCGATCCACCTACAATATCCAGCATCTCCTTTGTAATCGTTGCCTGCCTTGCTTTATTGTAGGATAAGGTAAGGCTCTCAATCAATTCGCCGGCATTTTTGGTTGCAGCCTCCATAGCCATCATCCTTGCAGCGTATTCACTTGCTGCTGACTCCAACAATGCCTTGAATATCTGAACCTCAACGTACCGTGGAAGGATCTCTTTCAATATCCTTTCTTCATCAGGCTCGTAGATATAATCTATAACCGATTCCCCTGGTTCTGTTTCCATAGGCTTAATTGGCAAAAGTGTCTCCGCGACTACCTCTTGTCTCATCGTGGAGCGAAATTTTGTATAGACCAAGCCGATCTCGTCAACGGCTTTGTCCCCGTAGGCCGCTACCAGGTCTCTTCCAATGTCAGAGGCAAGGCTGTATTTTAAATCACCAAGGACATCTATGTACTCTTGATGTCTATCATATTTTCTCCTTTTAAAGTAATCCCTTCCCTTTATGCCAACCACTACCAGTGATGTTTCTATCGACCTCTTTTTTTTCTCTTTTATAATACCTTCTGCCTTAGAGAGCACATTATTGTTAAATGCCCCGCAAAGTCCGCGTTCTGTCGAAATTACTATAGTTCTAGATCTCTTTGTCTCTCTTCTTTCAAGAAGTGGGTGGGCGTCTCCTTGTGTCCTCAGCGCTAAGCTGCTTAATACCTCTCCCATCTTTTCTGCATAAGGCCGCGCTTTTAACGCGTTATCCTGTGCCCTTCTCAATTTGGCGGCAGCAACCATCTGCATAGCCCTGGTTATTGTCTGTGTATTCTTAACGCTGCCTATCCTTCTTCTTATGTCTCTTAATGTGGCCATCTCAACCTCTCAATGGGGTAAATATTCCTTTAAATTCGGTCAGTGCCTTCATTGTTCTGTCATCAAGCGCGCTGTCAATTTCTTTTTTCTCTTTAATGTCTGCTAAAATATCTCCATGCTTTTCATCGAAGAATTTGAAAAGCTGCTCTTCATATTTTCCCAGAACATGCTCGGGATATCCATCAACAAACCCTTTTGTACCGGCAAAAATAATCAAGACCTGTTTCTCGACAGGAAGGGGTTTATGCTGCCCCTGCTTCAATAGCTCTGTTAACCTGCTTCCTCTTGCCAGCTGAGCCTGTGTAGCCTTGTCCAAATCGCTTCCAAATTGAGCAAATGCTGCCAGTTCACGATATTGAGCCAAATCTAGCCTTAAACTCCCTGCAACCTGCTTCATAGCCTTATTCTGGGCATTACCACCAACTCGTGAGACGGACAATCCCACGTTAATTGCAGGTCTTATTCCAGCATAAAATAGATCGGGCTCAAGGTATATCTGACCATCCGTAATAGATATAACATTTGTTGGAATGTAAGCAGAAACGTCCCCTGCCTGAGTTTCAATAACAGGCAGGGCCGTCAGGGAACCGCTTCCTAATTTTTCATTCATCTTTGCAGCTCTCTCCAG
>PFIF01000094.1 GCA_002782605.1 Deltaproteobacteria bacterium CG_4_8_14_3_um_filter_43_13
AGCGATTCTTCACCCCCACCCTGCCCCTCCCCCATCAAGGGGGAGGGAATGTTTATAGTAATTCATAGTAAAGGTATTAAAGGGACATTCCACTAGGATTAGAAAATCATGGTAAGCAACAAAATAATAATCAAAGGGGCCAGAGAACATAACCTTAAGAATATTGATGTTGATATTCCCAGAGATAAATTGGTAGTAATCACAGGATTGAGCGGGTCTGGAAAATCAACCCTTGCATTCGATACTATTTATGCTGAAGGACAGCGAAGATATGTGGAGTCTCTTTCTGCTTATGCCCGGCAGTTCCTGGAACAGATGGAAAAGCCTGACGTAGAATCCATTGAGGGTCTTTCGCCGGCTATCTCTATTGAACAAAAAGCAATTAGTAAAAATCCTCGTTCTACTGTCGCAACGGTTACTGAGATATACGACTATCTGCGAGTACTGTTTGCCAGGGTCGGTAAACCTTTTTGCTATAAATGCGGCAAAGAGATTCTCTCTCAAACTGTTCAGCAAATCGTTGACCAAATAATCGAGTTACCGGATGAAACCAGGGTCGTCATCTTATCACCAATAGTTAGGGGAAGAAAGGGGGAATATAGAAGAGAGCTGAACCAACTACGAAAGGATGGTTATGTGAGGGTTAAAATTGATGCGGAGGTAAGAGACCTGAGCGAAGAGATCATCCTGGATAAAAACAAGAAGCACCATATAGATGTCATAATAGACCGACTTATCATTAAGGGAGATATAAAAAAGAGGCTTGCAGACTCTCTGGAGACCGCCCTTAACCTCTCCGAAGGAATAGTTAAGGTAGAGATAATTGGTGGTGAGGAACTAACATTCAGTGAAAAGTTTGCCTGTATAGACTGTGGTATCAGTTACCCAGAAATAACCCCAAGGATGTTCTCCTTTAACAATCCTTACGGAGCCTGTCCTACTTGTGGAGGGTTGGGGACTACCATGCACTTCGACCCTGATCTTGTTTTACCCAACCCCAGTTTGTCGCTGAGGGAAGGGGCAATTTTGCCCTGGGCCGGGAGAAACTCCAGCTATTTCCATCAGATGTTAGATGCCTTGAGTGAGCACTATGAGATAGACATATACACCCCCTTCAAGGACTTGTCTCCTGAAGTTCAACATGCCCTCCTATATGGTTCAGGAGAGGAAAAGATAAAATTCTACTTTGAATTAAATGGACGGAAGATCTTTCATCATAAAGAGTTTGAAGGGGTTATAAGTAACCTTGAACGCCGATATAGGGAAACCGATTCCGACTTCATTCGAGAAGAATTAGAGAGGTATATGAACAATAATCCCTGTCCTGCCTGTCATGGAAACAGATTACGTCAGGAGAGCCTTTTCGTTAAGGTAGACGGCAGGTCAATATGTGATATAACGAACCTCTCAATAAAAGAAGCCTTCAAACTATTCTATAACATTCGGCTAAGTGATCGGGATATGGAGATAGCAGCGCGAATATTAAAAGAGATTCGGGAAAGGTTGGGATTTCTGATAAATGTCGGCGTAGACTATTTAACCTTGGATCGGTCATCAGCTACTCTATCTGGGGGGGAGGGGCAACGTATCAGGCTTGCTACTCAGATTGGTTCGAGCCTGGTAGGAGTTCTCTATATATTGGATGAGCCCAGTATAGGATTGCATCAAAGGGACAATATCAGACTCCTTGAAGCCTTGAAGAGATTACGCGATATAGGCAACACTGTATTGGTTGTAGAACACGATGAAGAAACCATTCTTTCATCTGACTATATCGTGGATATGGGTCCGGGCGCAGGGGTTGACGGCGGAAATGTAGTCTTCTGTGGTACACCACAAGAAATAGTTAAAGACGAAAATTCTTTAACAGGAAAGTATCTCTCCAGAAAATTAACGATTCCAGTACCTATTAAACGACGCAGGCCTGACAAAAGATACTTCGTTGTAAAGGGGGCTTCTGAAAACAACTTGAAAAATATATCGGTTAAGATACCCCTGGGCCTGTTTAATTGTGTGACCGGGGTTTCTGGTTCAGGGAAAAGTACATTGGTAATTGATACAATATGCAGGGTTTTAGCTCAAAAACTCTACCATACCAGAGAACGAGCTGGAAAGGTTACGGGGGTTGAAGGGCTAGAGTATATTGATAAAGTTATAGATATAGACCAGAGCCCAATAGGAAGAACCCCTCGCTCTAATCCAGCTACCTATACCGGGGTTTTTACTCATATCCGAGATATATTCTCCAAACTCCCAGAATCAAGAGCACGGGGATATAGGCCAGGAAGATACAGTTTTAATGTCAGGGGAGGAAGGTGTGAAGCATGCAGAGGTGACGGAACCATAAAGATCGAGATGCATTTCCTTCCTGATGTTTATGTTATGTGTGAGGTATGTAAGGGGAGAAGATACAACAGGGAAACATTAGAAATACAATACAAAGGAAAGAATATTGCTGATATCTTAGACATGACGGTAGATCAGGCCTTTGCTTTTTTAAATAGAATCCCAAAGATCAAGGCAAAACTTCAGACCCTTTCTGACGTGGGCTTAAATTATATAAAATTAGGACAGTCAGCTACTACCCTTTCGGGTGGAGAAGCTCAAAGGGTAAGGTTGGCAAAAGAATTAAGCAAAAGGAGTACAGGGAAGACCCTCTATATTCTGGATGAACCAACTACAGGCCTTCATTTTGCTGACATTCAAAAGTTACTCCATGTTTTAAATAAACTGATCGATGCAGGGAATACGGTTATTGTAATCGAGCATAACCTTGATGTAATAAAAACCGCAGACTTTATAATTGATTTAGGGCCAGAAGGTGGAGAAAAAGGTGGGGAAGTAGTGGCATGTGGAACCCCGGAAGAACTGACAGGCATACGTGAATCTTACACCGGTCAATTTTTAAAGAAGGTAATCAATTAAAGTTAGTAGTACCTATTCAGGTAGGCACAGGGCACCAAAGGCACAAAGTAGGAAAAAAACGATGAAACGACCCTGCTCTGCTTTGTGCCTATGTGCCTTTGCCACTTTGTGCCTGAGTAGTTACGAAAAAACAATGATGGCTTCTTAAAAAGTCCATCTGCGGCGTTGCACTGCATCCTTCGTCGTTGCGGTGTACCCCTAAGTACGCCTCACTCCTCAGGATTTGCGCGCCTTGCATCTGGAGCTTTTTACTTTGCCATCCCAATTTTGATTTATAGCTTCATATACAGCATAAAGGATATTACAAAAGCATAGATAACCAGGGACTCAATCAAAGCAAGACCAATAATCATTGGCGTCATTATCTGACCTGAAGCACCTGGATTCCTGGCAATACCTTCAAGCCCGGCTGCAATGGCTCTGCCCTGCCCCAATCCACCACCGAAGGCAGCAATCCCAATGGCAAATCCACTCGCTATGGCTATAGCACTCTTCGTCGTGGAATCTAAAACTCCACTTCCTTCTGCTGCAAAAGCCACAGGGACAATGGAAAATAAGGTAACAACTAGAAGAAACAAAATCATTCTTGCCCTTCGCTTCATCCGCAATCCTCCTTTCTTTTTAGAGATTAAATATCATAGACAACACTTAGACCTTACTCTTTTATCACTCTTTAATGTTCTTCAGCAAGAGCACCTGATATGTACATCATTGAAAGAAGAATAAACACTAAAGATTGAATGACGGAAACAAAAATTCCAAGACCCAATGCAAAGATCGGAACAATCAGGGGTATCAAACCAGAAAAGATCACCAGAACCAAATGATCCCCTGTAATATTTCCGAATAACCGAAGGGATAATGATAATGGACGGGCTAAATGACTTATAACCTCAATAGGAAACATCAGCGGGGCTATAGGCCAAAAAGACCCGGTAAACTGTTTCACATACTTCCATCCATGTCTCTTAATCCCTACATAATGATAGTAGAAGAATACAGTTAGTGCACATGCGGCCGTTGTATTGATATTGTCTGTTGGCGGCAAAAACCCTGGGAAAAGCCCTAACAGATTACAGAACAATATAAATATGGCAAGGGTACCGATCAAAGGTAAAAACCTTCTTCCCTCATGTCCTAATGTGTTTTCTACCAATCCAAGGACTGCTTCAACAAGCACCTCCAGAAAATTTGCAATACTAGCTTTGCCTTCAGGAATAAGGTCTTTAGACTTTCTTGCATAACCTATAAGGACAAGAATAGTTAGAACCAAAAATACCAGTATTCCATGATAAACAGCATTAGCGTCATGCTCATGACCCAAAAGAGATGTAAAAAAATCAAAGAACGGTAATGTTGAAACCCATGTAAAATCATGTCCCATGATCTGCCTTCTCCCCTATGATTTCTTTAATACTTGAACAAATCCATCTAGAGCAATACCGATGAATACCGTCGAGAGTCCTATTATTAGACCAAGCGTATTCACAATACCGGAATAGATAACCACAAATATAATTGCAACTAGGGCAGCAAATTTAAAAAAATAACTCAATGCGAAAGCCGCAGCATTATCTCCCTTTTTAAAACCACCCTCAATAATCTTGCGAAGAAACCAAAAATTTAGGATGACTATAGCCCCTCCTAAAAACACTCCCAGGGTAACAGCATATGATTTATAGACTATGCTGCCCAGGGTAAGAACCAGAAGTATTATAATATTATTTCTCTGAATAGAAGTAAGCCTTGATTCTTCTTTAACTTCTTTAACTTCATTCACACAATTACTCCTGGTTAATTCCGTCATCCTTTTCTATATCCTTCAGTAACCTAAATAGACTTCTGAACCCGGCTACAATACCAAACAGCATGAAGATTATTGTTAACCATGGTTCAGTATTGAACAACCTGTCTAACCACCATCCAAAGAGGATGCCAATAACAACCGAGATAACCATTTCCAGCCCAATCGTACTGTATCTACCGATCAGCCTGAAAAGTTTTCTCTTATTCTCCATCGATCAACTACTGTCATTGCAACAATTGGACTTTCCTAAAAAGATAATACAAAAATGAATGAATATTCATTTATCATTTCATTTAACATACTACTATATTTTTGTCAACAATTTTAACCAGAAATGTTAGCTAAACTTGAAAAGTGAACAGTTTAAACTTTAAAACTGAACACCCTGGGCAGCATTAATTTTCACTTTTTGGATATCAATCAGGTTATTACGATGCCAGAATCTAATCTCAGAGACGGTTTGGTTAAGGGGATAAATGATAGAAAAGCATTGGGGGTTTTTACGATACTCCTTAAGCAAAGCGAAGAATCTTACTTTCCCAATGCCGAGGATTTCCTGGATATATTTTCTTTCAATTTCGTGTTTGAGGTACCGTCCCAAAAGGTTTTGAACCTGATCATCAGTATATTTTTTGTGTACTTGAACCATAGCCTTGAACCTCCGTTTTTGATCCAAGGCTACAACGTTTCAGGTGTCTACTTTTCAAGTTTAAATTCAATAAAACCTGTCCACTTTTCAAGTTTAGATTGCAATCATAAATAAAGTGTTTGACAGTCTAAGCTCAGGTATGTTAAAAAATGCTGAACAGTTACCTTTTTTAAAGGAACTGACAACAGAATTTTATCTATAGGTTTACCGGTAGAGAGGTATATACTACATTGTCAGATACGGACGGGATAGGAATAAAGAGAGGAGACCCTAAATGAAAAATAAATTCGCTATTGGGATTCTATTTTTAACATTATTTGTGTTTGCGATGTTAGTCAGTTGTAGCAAAAGTATAGAGACCTATTATCCTCTAAAGGAAGGGATGATATGGGAATATCAGAACACTTTCGGTTCACATGCCATCAAGGGTGCTGAGAAAACGATTATTACTAACCTTGCCTCGCAAAAGTTAAAAGGCAAAAAAGTAACACCGCAAAAAGTGGAAATAGGAGGCCAAAGTCACCTTTCTTTTCTCACTGAAGATGCAGATGGTTTATACGAATTTACAGAACAACAACCAGTATCTGTGGGACAAGAAAAAAAATCCTCTCCGTTTTATATTATAAAATATCCTATTAAGGCAGGGACAACATGGGAGCGGATGACTAAGACGTCTCTTAGTAACGTTCCTGTTACGCTAAAATACACTATTGAAAGTATAGATGAGAATGTGACAGTTCCTGCCGGTACGTTCAAGGGATGTGTTAAGGTCAATGGTGTTGGTGACACAAAGACAAATTTTAACATCTTTGGTGGCACAATTATTATTACTATTACTGTAGAGCATTTCTCTTGGTATGCTCCCAAAGTTGGTCTCGTTAAATCAATTATAAAGGAAAAGAGCAGTCATATCTATGAAGCAGGGGAATGGGATATGACTATGCAGATGGAATCGTTTAAAAAATCGAAATGAAGCCAAGTAAAATAATTGTTTAACACCTTTTTTTAAATACATTGCCCTGAATTTGATGGACTTTTTACAAAGCCATCAAATTTCCTTTGCCAGGATAATTGCCTCTGCTATCTCCCTCATGGACCTACGGGTGTTCATACTCTGTTTCTGTATTCTGTGAAATGCATCTTCGCCTGAAAGCCCTCGATCGCGCATCAGTATATCTTTAGCTCGTTCCACCAATTTACGGGTTTCTAATTCCTCTTGAATAACTCTGGTTTTGACCATTAATTCTGTATTCTCAATGGCTATAGCTGACTGATTGGCCACAGTGGTCAAAACATTTACATCTGTTTCAGAGAATCTATATGGAGTGGATTTATAGCAGTTTATTACCCCTATTACTCTATCCTTTACACGCATTGGGACACTTAGCATAGAGACCAATCCCTCTTTTTTAGCAAGTTCTTTCTCTTTATACCTGGGTTCCTTCTGTACATCCATGATCACAGCTGGTTTATTCTTTTTGGCAACATATCCAACTATTCCTTCACCCAGTTTTAAACTTCTTTCCTTTAAATATTCCTGGCTCATGCTTTGAGTTGCCCTGATCTTCAACGCCTTCTCTTTTTCATCAATCAGCCATAAAGAACATACTTTTGAGTTCATAACCTCTGCTGTGACTACCACTATCAACCGCAGTATGTCTTCCAGGTAAAGATCAGAGGTAATTGCCTCGCTGATCTTCAAAAGAGCCTCTATCTGTTTGGGATAAGATACTTTAGACTTTCCTGGCATCCTTAATTATCCTCGCCAAATAAATACCGTTAACTGTTGGAATGTCCCTTTAATACCTTTACTATGAATTACTATAAATATTCCCTCCCCCTTG
>PFIF01000036.1 GCA_002782605.1 Deltaproteobacteria bacterium CG_4_8_14_3_um_filter_43_13
TTATTGGCATGTTCAATATAACCCAAAACAATCTGTTTGGAAGAGGGCAGAATTTATTTTTTGTTGCTAGCCTGGGTGGACAAAGCTCGAGCTACAACCTGGGGTTTACCGAACCCTGGCTCTTTGATACGCCTGTATCTGCTGGTTTTGACATTTATGATGTTAAAAGAGATTACCTGGACTATAGCAAACACTCTCAGGGTGGTGATATCAGGTTTGGTTTCCCAATAACGGAGGATTATACCAGGGCGTATGCGACTTACAAATATGAAAACGTGAATATAACTAATGTCCTGGATACTGCTGCTGCAGTAATAAAAGAGCAGGAGGGGAAAACTGTTACGAGCAGTATAGTACTTTCTCTTGTGAGGGATTCAAAGGATGACCGAATATTCCCAACAAAGGGATCAGAAAACAGCATAGCAATTGAGTATGCAGGCGGTGTTTTGGGAGGTACCAATTATTTCACAAAGTATTATGCTAATACAACGTGGTTTTTCCCCTTATCCTGGGATACTGTCTTTATGTCTCGTGCAAGGATTGGATTTGCACATGGCAATCAAGGCAGAGAGTTACCTCTTTTTGAACGGTTCTTTTTGGGGGGGATAAACAGCCTCAGGGGTTTTAAGGCATATTCCGTAGGTCCTAAGGACCCTGCCACTGGTGATGTTATTGGCGGGAATAAACAATTGCTGTTCAATATAGAGTATATTTTTCCCCTGTTTAAAAAAGCAGGGATTAAAGGTTTAGTCTTCTTTGATGCGGGAAATACCTTCGATGACAACGAAAATTATAGTCTGAGTGGACTGAGGACTAGCGTTGGTACTGGTATAAGATGGTATTCACCAATAGGCCCCCTTAGACTTGAATGGGGGTATAATATAGATCCTAGGCCAGGCGAAAAAAGCAGCAACTGGGAGTTTGCTATAGGGGTGATGTTTTAGTGGTTATGCCTTGTCAAAACCGTAAGTCGTAAGTCGTGAATCGGTTTTATCCTATTTGCGACTCACGACTTACGACTCACGACTTACGACTTACGACTCACGACTCACGACTCACGATTTACGATTTACGAATCTAGAGGAGGTTCAGAATGAAAAAACTAGGTTTGATTTTTATTTTATCTCTAGTGTTATCTTTCCCTAATTTTGTTTTAGGAGCTGATACTCTTAAGATAGGATATGTTGACTTGCAGAAGGCATTAAATACGTCTGATACAGGGAAGGAAGCACAAAAAAACCTTTCTGAAAAGGCAATGAAGATTCAAAAATCTCTTGAGGCAAAACAAACTGAGCTAAAAAAGCTGAAGGACAGCATAGAAAAACAGGGTTTAATATTGAGCGAGAAGGCAAGAACGGAAAAAGAAAAAGAATACCAGAAAGAATTGAGGAATATTGAGAGATTATATAAAGACTCTCAGGATGAATTTAAACGTGAGGAGATCGAGATTAGTCAAAAGATAATTGATGAGTTGAGAAAGATAATTAACAAAATTGGGGGAGAAGGCAAATATACCATAATACTTGAAAAGACCAGGAGTGGAATACTCTATGCCTCTGATGCTGTGGATCTGACCGATAAAGTTATAAAAGCCCACAATGAGCAGAGAAAACAAACCAAGTAATGGGTTCGTACTAATAAAAGGCTATTAGCCTGTAGCCTACAGCCTAATAGCCTTTTAATATAACCTGTGAACGGTTACCTCATATAGGGGGGAAAAATGATAAAGAAGAGTCTGCAAGAGTTGGCAGATTTTACCAATGGTAAGGTGATAGGTGATGGTAATATTATCATTGCCGGAATAAACAGTATCGATGAAGCAAAAAAGGGAGAGATAACCTTTATTGCCAATCCCAGGTATTTGTCGATGGCAAGAAGCACTAAAGCTTCTGCAATAATAGTTTCCTCCGATTTTAAAGATTCTGAAAAACCCCTTCTGTGTACTGATAACCCCTACCTGGCTTACTCAAAGATTGCTGGCTTATTTCACAAAAAGCCTTACCATGCAAGAGGTATTGATCCAAACGCCGTTATTGGGAACAATACGGAGATTGGAATAGATGTATCTATTTATCCTTTTGTATATGTGGGTAACAATGTGAAGATTGGGGACAGGGTATCCCTGTATCCTGGGGTATATATTGGTGACGATATACACATTGGTGAAGATACTGTAGTGTATGCAAATACCTCTATACGTGAAGGATGCAAAATTGGCAAAAGAGTTATAATCCATTGCGGGACTGTTATCGGCAGTGATGGTTTTGGCTTTGCCAAAGATGGGAAGGTGTACCATAAGATTCCCCAGGTTGGTATAGTCCAGATTGATGATGATGTGGAAATCGGTGCCAACAATACCATTGATCGTGCAGCCCTGGGGAAAACCTGGATCAAAAGGGGTGTTAAAACCGATAATCTGGTACAAATTGGTCATAATGTAATTATTGGAGAGGATACAATTATAGTTGCCCAGGTTGCTATAGCAGGAAGTGCAGAAATAGGCAATAATGTTGTTTTAGCTGGTCAGGTTGGTGTAGGGGGTCATCTGAAAGTAGGGGATAATGTTACGGTTGGAGGGCGGTCTGGCATTACTAAAGATATAGCACCAAACCAGATTGTTTCAGGCATTCCGGCAATCCCTCATAAAGAGTGGTTAAAGTCCCAGGTATGTATTACCAAGTTGCCGAAAATGAGGAAGTCTTTAAAAGAGTTAGAATCAAAGGTAGAAAAGATAGAGAAAAAAATCAAATCTGAATTGGAGGGATAAAATGTTAGACATTATAGGCATTATGAAGGTTTTGCCCCATAGATACCCCTTTCTTTTAATTGATAGGATATTGGAAATGGAAAAGGGAAAAAGGATTGTAGGTATGAAAAATCTTACTTTTAATGAACCCTTTTTCCAGGGACATTTTCCTGATTACCCTATTATGCCTGGAGTTTTGTTAATTGAGGCAATGGCTCAGGCCGGGGGAGTCCTGGCTTTTTTAAGTTATGAACCTGAAAGGGTTAAGGACAAGAAATTTTACTTTTCCAGCATAGATAAAGTTAAATTTAGGAAACCTGTACTGCCAGGTGATCAAGTAAGGTTTGAAGTAGAGGTAATTAAACATAGAAGTTTCCTCTGGAGATTTAGTGGCAAGGCGTTCGTTGGGGAATCTTTGGTTGCTGAAGGTGAATTACAGGGTATAATATCTAATAAGTAAGGTTCATCTCCCAAAGAGTTGGTCGATGAAAAGGATTCAAGGGGTCAAGGAGTCGAGGATTCGGGTGGGATAAATAAAGCACTTGAATCCTGGAATCCTTGAATCCTATACCACTTTCTCCCAACTAATTGGGAGAAGAACCATAAGTAATTAATATATTTGGAGGAGAGTTATTGCGATGATACATCCAACAGCGATTGTTCATCCAAAGGCAGAGTTAGATGAAGGGGTGGAAATAGGGCCATATTCTATAATAGCCGAGAATGTCAAGATTGGTAAGGATACAAATGTAAGCTCTCATGTAACAATAGAAAAATTTACACAGATAGGGGAGCGGTGTCATATATATCAATTTGTATCCATTGGAACCCCTCCGCAGGATTTGAAGTTTAAAGGGGAAAAATCTGATTTAATCATTGGCGACGATAATACTATCAGAGAGTTTGTAACCATAAACAGGGCATCCTCCCATGGTGGAGGGGTAACAACGTTAGGGAACAATAACTTTCTTATGGCATATTGCCACATAGCCCATGACTGTAAAATAGGAAGCAATATCATAATGGCCAATGCCGCTACCCTTGCTGGGCACATTGAAATAGAAGACTTTGCGATTATTGGTGGATTAGTTGCCATCCATCAGTTTGTCAGGGTCGGGGCTTATTCCATTATTGGGGGGGCCTCAGCGGTTTCTAAGAATGTTCCCCCCTACGTTATGGCTGTGGGCAATAGAGCTAGATTATTTGGCCTGAATATTACAGGGCTTAAAAGAAACAATTTTCCCGAAGCCACAATAAACAACCTTAAGAAGGCCTATAAGATTATATTTAGATCAGGCATGACCCTGAATAATGCATTAGAGAAAGTGAAGCTTGAACTTCCTGATTCAGAAGAGGTTAACAGTCTTGTAGGGTTTATCCAAAAATCTGAAAGGGGTATCTGTAGATAATGGAAAAGATCGGCTTAATTGCTGGAAACGGTAAACTACCCATTGTATTTGCCCAGGTTTTAGCGCAAAAGAATTTAAAAGTGATAGCTGTTGCTCATAGAGGAGAAACTCTTGATAGTCTTGAAAAATACGTTGATACAATCTTCTGGATTGATCTGGGACAACTTCAAAGGTTAATCGAAATATTTAAGAAGGAACAGATCAGTAATGTAATAATGGTTGGGGGGGTGACTAAAGCATCGATGTTTTCCGGGATAAAACCTGATGCCAAGGCAATATCCCTTCTGTCAAAATTGGCGCATAAGAAAGATGATTTATTATTGCGTTCTTTTGCAAAGGTATTAGAAAAAGAAGGGATAAATGTTCAGAGCTCTACCCGTTACCTCCCTTCGATATTAGCCCAAAAAGGGGTGATTACAAAAGGGGTGCCAACCAAGGATCAATACAAGGATATAAGATTTGGATGGGATATTGCAAAGGGTATTGGTAAGCTGGATATTGGGCAAACCGTTGTCGTGAAAGATCAAGTAATCTTAGCGGTTGAAGCTATAGAGGGTACTGATGAGACTATCAAGCGTGGAGGGAGATTAGGAAATGGACAGGTAGTGGTTGTAAAAGTAAGCAAGCCTCATCAGGATATGCGTTTTGACATCCCTGTAGTTGGAATGGAAACAATCCATTCTCTAAAGGAGGTAAGAGGCTCAGTACTGGCTATAGAAGCCGGCAACACAATTATCATGGAGAAGGAGGAAATGGTTAGGTTTGCTGATGAGGAAGGCATTTCAATTGTAGCAATCTAACCTCAAATACCAGGGAAAAAATGGAAAAGATAAGAGTTGGCGTAGTAGGGGTAGGGTATCTAGGCCAATATCATGCGGAAAAGTATTCAAAACTATCAGGGGTTAATTTAGTTGGGGTAGTTGACATTAATCATGCACGGGCATTAGAGATTGCCGATCGTTTTAATACAAGGGCTTTTTTTGACTACTCTGATCTTTTCGATGAAGTACAGGCAGTGAGCATTGCTGTTCCAACCAAATTACATTACAGAGTTACGAAGGATTTCTTTGATAATGGTATAGATATTTTGCTTGAAAAACCTATTGCCACAACTGTTGCAGAAGCAGACACTTTAATAGAGATGGCTGAGAAGAAAAACCTAATATTTCAGGTTGGACATTTAGAAAGATATAACTCGGCTATTGTTGCCATAGAAGATGTTTTGAATAATCCTATGTTCATCGAATCTCATAGATTGAGCTTCTTTACTGAAAGAGCCATCGATGTAGATGTGGTTTTGGATCTGATGATCCATGATATCGATATCATATTGAGTATTGTTAATTCTGATATAGATAGTATTGATGCTGTGGGTGTCCCTGTGATTTCTCCTAAAATAGATATAGCCAATGCTAGAATAACTTTTGTCAATGGTTGTGTAGCCAATATTACTGCCAGTCGGGTTTCAGAGAAGACTATGAGAAAGATTCGCATATTTCAACCAGATGCCTATATCTCCATAGATTTTGTCTCAAAAAAGGTTGATATCTATAATAAGATTGAAAATGGAGAAGAAAATGGCGGTTTACCTAAAATTGTGGCTAGCAATGTGGAGATAAACGTAAGGGACTCTCTAGAAGAAGAGATTAAGTCTTTTATCGATTCGGTTAATACCAGGAAGCCACCCTTAGTGTCCGGGACCGATGCTAAAAGGGCACTTTCTGTAGCCTTACGGATTCTGGAACAAATTGACCGGTTAAGGAGAATTTATGCTGATTCCTATGGTTAATCTCAAAGTTCAGTATGAAATAATGAAGGATGAAATTGACAGGGCTATTAAAGAAGTATTGGAGGATGGGAACTTCATTTTAGGTCCGTCAGTAGAGAAACTGGAGAAAGAAATTGCGTCTTACTTAGGTGCGAAATACGCCGTTGGTCTTGCCTCAGGTACTGATGCATTACACATGGCCCTTCTTGCCTGTGGGGTAAGAAAAGGACAAGATGTAATTACTACCCCTTTTACCTTTGTTTCTACTGTAGAAACCATTGTTTCTGTAGGGGCAACCCCCATATTTGTGGATATAGATCCCAGGACGTATAATATTGCCCCGGAAAAGATTGAAGAACTTATCGAGACAAAAACATCGTTTAATAAGAAAGAGGGGATATTAATAAATAAGGAAAATGGAAATCAGATAAGGGCGATTCTGCCCGTCCATCTTTATGGACAATCTGCTGATATTGAGCATATTGTAAGCCTGTGCAGTAAGTACAATCTTCTACTTATAGAGGATTGTGCTCAGGCATTTGGATCTGAATACAAAGGGAGAAAAGTGGGGACTTTTGGCGAGATTGGATGCCTCAGCTTTTTTCCCAGCAAAAACCTGGGTTGTTACGGCGATGGAGGTATGATTATTACCGATAGTGAAGACCTGGCAGATAAGATTAGGATCCTGCGAAATCATGGAAGTAAGGTTAAGTACTATTATATTGAGATGGGTTTCAATAGCAGGCTTGATGAGGTCCAAGCAGCAATTCTAGGGGTGAAGTTGAGAAAGATAGATAAATTCAACGAGTTGCGTCGAAAGAATGCCAGCCTCTATAATGATTGTCTTAGGGGAGTAGACCTAACTACACCCTATGAGGATGAGCACGTTAAACACGTATATCACCAGTATACGATTAGAACCAGATATAGGGATAGAATAACAAAATGCCTTGGAAATGAGGGCATTGCTTCGGCTGTTTACTATCCTATCCCGCTTCATCAACAACCAGTGTTTAAGAGGTTAGGGTTCAATACAGGTGACCTTAAGAACAGTGAATCGGCGTCTCTTGAGGTATTATCACTCCCTATGTACCCCGAGTTGACAGAGGAGGAGATACAGAGAGTCTGTAAAACAATTAAAGATGCAATGTCAACTACTTGAACCCTAGTGCTTTGACTCATAAATAACTTTACCAAAAATGTCTCCCCTCCCTTGGTGGGAGGGGATTAAGGGGAGGGGGCAAC
>PFIF01000007.1 GCA_002782605.1 Deltaproteobacteria bacterium CG_4_8_14_3_um_filter_43_13
TACGCCGTCCCACAAAAAAGTTTACCCTCTGCCAACTCATAACAGTGGTGCGGACTTACGACTGGACAGTAGGGGCCACTGCCGATGATCTCGTAGGGCCTGGCTGTAGCGGTATGATCGGATTCGAAGAGAAGCCGGAATATATTAAAGATGGCAGTTTCCGGTCTATCGTATGGTGTAAGACCAGGGAAGATGCCAGGAGATGTGAAGAACAGATGCCGAGTATCCCGACAGGCAAATATAACGCAGTGCTTATGGGACCTTTAGTCTATAACCCCTTTGACCCTGATATTGTGCTGATATACGGGAACCCTGCCCAGATGATCGTCCTCATCAACGCCCTTCAATTCGAAGACTATGAACAGTTTCAATTCTTTTGTGTCGGAGAGTCGGCATGCGCCGATTCTATTGCCAGGTGCTACTTAAATAACAAACCCTCTCTTGCCATCCCCTGCTACGGGGAGAGGAGATATGGGCATGTGCAGGATGATGAACTGGTCATGGCATTGCCCGCCTCCTGGATGAAAAAGGCCGTGAGTGGTCTTGAGGAACTCTACAAAAGGGGCATCAGGTATCCCATCTCACAGTACGGGGCGCAGGCCGATCCTACCCCTGGTTTTCCACCGAGTTATCATCTTCTATGGGGAGACTCTGAGGAGGATACGGGGTTTAAGAGGTTTGATAAATAAGAGGAGGTTATATATTTAGCCCTTTGAGCATCATAGCTATTAAAGTACTAAAGTATGTTAAGGTCACTCTCCCAACACTTTAAGCGCTTCTTGAAGCTTATCTTTAGTGGCAATTTTTAGCTTGTCCCTAACCCTTGTTTTTAAATCCTCTGTTCCTGAATTTCCAACTGCTTCAAGCCCAAGGGCTTCTCTTACCTTTTCTATATATTCTGAAGGCATTATTGGTTTCTCTATATAAGAGTGAGGACTAAGAAGGACTTTTTCTGCCTTTAATTTCATAAAATCTTCTCTGCCAAGCTCATCATGGGCATGGGCGGTAACAACAATAAATGGAATCTTTGACCATTCCGGGTTTTTTTGGAGATATGAGAGAAGTTTCACCCCTCCCATCTTGGGCATTACAAGATCGAGAGAGATTAAATCAGGTTTGCATTCCTTAATCCTCTCCAAAGCATGTTTACCATTGTTTGCGGCCATTACATTGAATCCGGCATCCTCGAGTACGGTTTTTAAGAATAGCTGGATATCGGGTTCGTCATCTACAACAAGAATTGTCTTCTTTTTCACATCATCCATTTGATCCCTCCGAAATTATAAAGGATTATTTTTCTCCTCGGAAGAAAGAGGCAAACGGTTTCTCAGAAATTCTATTCTGAAAACCGATCCTTTCCCCAATGTGGATTCAAAAGATACTTTCCCTCCATGCTCATGGACTATTTTTCTTGTGGTAAGGAGACCCAGACCTGTCCCCTGTCCAGACCCCTTGGTCGTAAAAAAACTGGTAAAGACTTTTTTCTTCACCTCATAATCCATGCCGAATCCATTGTCCTTTACTTCATAACAGATATTACCATCTTTTTCAAACAAAGAAAATTCTATTGTAGGATTTTTATTATCACTTACAAGGCAGGCATCAATGGCATTAGAGATCAGGTTGGCTATACACGTATGAATAGCTTTAGCATCCATGGCCGCCTTATCGATACCCTCTTCCAGTTTTGTTATGAATCTTATCCCGGATTGTGCTATGGTATCTTTGTAAAGGTCTACAATATCAGTTGCTATAATGTATGGATCTGTTAATTCTGCCTTTAGGGTGGTTCCCCTGGCAAAATTCAGGAATTCTTTTACAAAAGAGGAAATCTTTTCAATATTATTCTGGAGCATATCCCATCCTTGTTTTACCAATTCATTGTTACCCCTATTCATGCCGGAGTTAACAACGTACATCCCGCCTTCTAACCCCATGAGAACATTCTTTATCCCGTGAGCAAGACCGGCTACCGTTTGACCAACGGCAGCCAGGCGTTCGGCTTCAATTATTTCACTTTCCAATTGTTTAATTTTACTGATATCCTGAAAAAACATAACTTTCCCAATATACTCATTGTCCTTTTTTAACCTAACACCTGAGAAAGCTATGGGAACTTTATTTCCCTTATAATCAGTCAGTTCGCCTTCTCTAAAACTTACGGTGTCATCGCCTTCTTCGATTGCACTCAAAAAATTTCTTGGATACAGTTTCTCTCCTGGGATTTTGTTGACAACTTTATTCGTTGGATAATTGAGCATCTTTTTTGCCGAGGGGTTATATATATTTATTATTCCATCTTTGTTATCAGCAATAATCCCGGTCAGTGTACTTTGAATCATAATTTGATGAAATTCCCTGGCTTCTTTTAAATGTCTTTCCAACAGAAAAGTCTGTGTTACATCAATGGCCATCTCGATCACATACTTTACCTGTCCATCCTCTTTTGAATATGGGGTTGCGGTTACCATATAGACAACTTTACCCCCTTTTTTGTCATAACCCTCCTGCAGAGAGTTGTGGGTTTTCCCATCTCGGAAAACCGCCATAGCCGGACATTCTTCACAAATATCCTTCTGTTTCTTGTAAGATTCAAAACAATGTGTTCCCGGATCTTTTCCAAAGGTCTTTTGAAACTGCCTGTTGCTTTTTACTACCTTAAAATTTCTATCAATGACAGTTATATAACATGGGACATTGTCAAAGATTGTCATGTATTCATTTTGGACCCGAACCTTTTCTGTAATGTCTGTTGACATCTCAATTATGTGAGTGATATTCCCTTCCAAATCCCGATAAGGAGATGTATGAACCAGATAATGGTTAAGGTTGCCTTTTATATCCTGCCCTTGCTCCCGGGAAACCCTGGTTACACCGTCCATAAATGTTTCACTTGCAACACAGTGGCGGCATCTTCTTTTCCTGCCCTTATATACCTCAAAACACTTCTTGCCATTACATGCTCCAAATGTATCTTCAAATCTCTTGTTAGCGTCCACTATTCTATACTTTCTGTCAATGATAGCAATACTGGTGGGAACCTGATCGAATAAATCGAAGCTCCTCCATTTTTCGGATTTGCCTTCCTTTATTTCATCCCCCCCATAGAATAATGATTGCCCTTCATTCAGCCCATCCTGATCCCTTCTTATTGCCCTGTCATATAATTGTTTAATGGGCTGGAAGACCTGACACTCCCGGCAGAATTCCATTTTTTCACTCCAATCACTATAGGCTCTCCCCTTGCAAATCGTCCCATTTATAAACCAGCACAGATGCCCTGAATCGAGTTCCCATGCGGGGCAATGCTCTTTCTTGTCTTGAGGGCATCTCTCCAATTCCCAGCATGGTTTTAACGACTGTTCTTTTGTGCTTCTCATAACGAGTACATACAGAACCTGTCGCTCTGTTTCGTTAGGAATTTTTCGCCATCCCTGTTCAAAACTCTGGATCGACCGCAGGGATGTCCCTAAAAGCTCAGCCATCTCTTTTTGCGTCTTCTTCAAATTCAAGCGTATGGATAAAAATTCTTTACTGTCCATAATCTATAAGGTAAATTGCAGATATACCTTCTCCCTTCCTAACTGCCCAGGTGGATAGGCTGTAGGCAGTTAGACTGTAGGAGGAAATAGGAAATTGCATTTGAGTTGGATGTTCCGAATGCGACTCGAAAATGGTGGAGACCGAGAAGGTTCTGAGCGCCTTGATTCGGTCAATGCGTGACTAACAGCCTTCAGCCTAAACAACCTGAGTAGTTACTATACGACAAATATTTAAATATCACATTGTGATATATTTATCAAGATTTATTTTTATAAATACTGAATAATTAATATTGACAACTCTCTGCATAAATGCTATTTAGTGAACAAATATTCATTAACTTTATTCCATAAAAATATTATTATATTTTCCGTAATAATATGCGTAGCGGCAAGCTACAATAGACTGTAACTGCTGGATTTCATTATTTAAAAAGTATCGTTTGGATTGGAACGTAATATATCTGACATATCACACAGTGATACATATATGTGAAAATTAATTTGATAAGATATTACGAAAATTCTTGACAACATCCAATACACATGCTAGGTTTTCGTCAACTTTGAATGAATACTCATTCAAAATCCTTTTTTATATACAGTCAGAGGGAGGTTTAGGGGGCAATCAATGACTGAACTAGAGAGTTGGGACTGGGAAACTAAAGAAAGGTTGGTTACAGACATAAACGGATGGAGAAGCAAATTCCCGGTCGTCTATGAATGTGTTGTCAGTAATGATGGCGAGAAAATTTCGGCACCTGTCAGGACAGAGGATGACAGATTTACAGCCTGTGTGAATGGTAAAACCTGGGAGAACACCTTTGAGAAATTGTGGTCGCTGAGATTCGGTCCTGACGACAGGCTGACAGGCTTGGTGAGAAAAGACGATGAATGGACGGTAGCTGTAGATGATGAAAAATGGGAAGAAAGCTTCGAATATGCCTGGAATATCCAATTTACTCCCGATGGGAAAAGCATTGCAGTAAACGTAAAAGGCGAGAATGGGTATGGAATAGCCTTAAACAACAGAACATGGGAGAATGGATTTGTTGAGGCGAGGGATTTTACCATAAGTCCCGATGGGAAGCTCACTGCCGCCGGTGTACAGACCAAACGTCTCGGAGAGGGGGATATCTTTGGATTTGCCGAAGGCATATGGACAGTGGCAGTGAATGGTAAGCCCTGGGAGAAGAATTTCTTGAATGTATGGGGTATTGCCTTCAACTCTGATAGCAACAAGGTAGCGGCGGAAGTCAGGGTTGGTGAATATGAATATGCTATTGCAGTAAATGGGACCCCATGGAACAAGACATTCAAGTGCGTCTGGGGGCCGATCTTTTACCCACAGGGGGATGATGTTCTGGCGCCTGTTCAGATCGATGAGGGTTGGACCCTGGCAAAGAATGGCGAATTGATATGGGATAGGAAGTTCGTCCAGACCTGGCACCAGAAATTCAGCCCGGATGGGCAGAGAATCGCTGCTGTGGTGGCGCCTAAGTTTGGCAAATGGACGATTGCAATAGACGGTTCTTCCTGGAATAGGACGTTTAGGGATGCGGTCTTACCGCCTGTTTTCAGCCCCGATAGCAAAAGAGTGGCGGCCATCGCTAAGGAGAACAACCGCTGGACAGTTGCGATAGACGGAGCCCCATGGGGAGAGGGTTTTGATATGATATGGGACCCTGTTTTCAGCCCGAGCAGTGATAGAGTTGCTGCCAAGGCTGAAAAAGAGGGCAAGTTCTACATTATCCTGGATGGTAAAATAGGAAAACAGGCATTCGAAAACGTCTGGAACCCTGTCTTCAGCCCTGATGGAACGAAACTTCTGGTAAGAAGTATAGAGGATGGAAAATATTACCGTCGGGTAGTACTAGTGGAAGAGATATAAAAATGGTTCTTTCTCACATTGAGTGGGTAATATAAACTTTCCCCTCCCCCTTGATGGGGGAGGGCGAGGGTGGGGGTAATAAGTGACCGTATTTCCAGATGTTATTTCCCCCTCCCCTTAATCCCCTCCCGCTGGGGGAGGGGAAAATTTACTTTTTACGAAGTCGTCAATCTTCGTAGAATCTTGTAAAGTCCCGTGCTAGTAGAGCATTTCAATAATACCGTTACGGTATTGTCATTTCGAGCGTAGCGAGAAATCTGATTGAAATCAATGAATTATTAAGATCTCTCCCTGCGGTCGAAATGACACATTGATAAAGAAACGCTCTAATAGTCATGGGCTAGTCTATGGTCTAATGTCTTAAGCCTTATGTCTGAAAGAATGAGGAGTAAAGAGAAATGTACGAATTTGTGAGCGGGCCTTTGGTATGGATCTCATTCATAGTCTTCATTGGGGGTAGTCTTTACCGGCTGGTTTCCATGCATAAACTGGCAAAAAAGGAAAAGGTCATCTATCCATATATGAGTCTGAAGTATGGTCTGCGGTCCATTATTCACTGGATCATCCCCTTTGCCAGTACCAATATGAGAAGACGGCCTTTGATGACTATAATAACCTTCGCTTTTCATATCTGTCTGGTTTTAACGCCCATTTTTCTCCTGTCTCATAACCTTCTCTGGCGCCAGTCCTGGAAAATTAGCTGGCGGACACTGTCGGAAGGGACGGCGGATATAATGACTGTAATCGTCATCCTTGCCGCAATCTTTTTCCTTGTCAGAAGATTAGTACTTTCCGAGGTGAGGTACGTTACCTTTCCATCTGATTATGCTTTGCTGGCAATAGCTCTGGCGCCGTTTCTGACAGGCTTTCTGGCATATCACCAATGGCTTCCCTATAAAACGATATTGATTCTTCACATTCTATCTGGTGAGATTATGTTGATCGCTATCCCTTTTACAAGGCTGAGCCATATGCTGTATTTTGTCTTTACCCGGGCATATATGGGCAGTGAATTTGGTGCGGTGCGTAACTCTAAGGATTGGTAGGCATAAATTTTTCAGGAGGATTGCTTATGGCTGAGACTGCAAAGGAAATTGTCGTTGATCCGGGCTTAGACGAAACGATAAAGAAACTCACCCCGAAGAAGATAGAAAACACGATAAATAAAGTTTTAACCAGGGGGGCCGCTGCCCGCTTAAAGGTCTACATGCAGACCTGTGTTCACTGTGGCTTATGTGCAGAGGCGTGCCATTTTTACCTCTCCCATGACAAGGACCCCCGTTTTTCGCCTGTGGGCAAAGTGAAACAAACCCTCTGGGAGATAGTAAGGAGAAAGGGCAGGGTGGATGGAGAGTTTATTAAAAACTGTTCGAGGATAGCCCACACAGAGTGCAATGTCTGCCGGCGTTGCAGCATGTACTGTCCATTCGGCATTGACATGGCATATCTTCTTCTTCTGGTGCGCAGGATATGCGCCTTATTAGGTGTGGTACCCCAGTATCTTCAGGACACGGTCAACAGCCATGCGGTTACTATGAACCAGATGTGGGTCAAGCAGGATGAATGGATCGATACCCTCCAGTGGCAGGAAGAAGATGCTCAGGATGAGGTGAAGAATGCACGCATCCCCCTCGATAAAGAGGGAGCAGAGATCATGTATTCGGTTATAGGCCCGGAAC
>PFIF01000308.1 GCA_002782605.1 Deltaproteobacteria bacterium CG_4_8_14_3_um_filter_43_13
TTTGATCACATCAAAACCGGCAAAATCAGCCCTGTGATAAATTTGAATTATTGAACAGGCTCCATTTTGTCAATTACCTTTGACTGCACTCTTTCACTGAATGCAATCAGTCTGATCATACGTTTCAGGACGTATTCGTCTGAAACAGCAGAATATGGAAGACCGGCGCTTCTCCTCTTTATGTCCATTGAGAATAGCGGCTCTACCGCATGCTGATGAATATTCTCAACGATAATGTCTATCTTCCGAAATATCCGGTCAAGGGTGATGTCCGATCCTAATTCCCACGTATCCATATTGCTTTTTTCCTTTGTCGAGGTCGTTATGTCATTGCCCAACGCGGGGCTGAGCCATGACCCGTAGGGTCATTGGTTTCGTGCCCCTGGTTCTCCCGCAGCGTAGCGGAGGGATGGGGCACATGGCTCAGCCCCGCGTTCTCCCTGAGCGAAGCGAAGGGAGAACGCCCACAATCACCTGGCAGAGGAAGCCCCAGGCTGTAACTGATCAGGTGAATTGTGATGTTATATGATTACCTTTTATTGCCTGGTAATTGCTTCGGCCCTTCTTTTGTGGTAATAAATTCAACAAACCGGAACGTAAAATCTGTATATGATAAGGCCTCATTGAAATAGGTTCCAGAAACATATTTTCCGTTCGTGGCCTTACGCCACTCATGAATGTTGCTGAATAATCCTTGGCTTTCCATTTCATAAATAGAAGCGTTTATTAGGTATGGGTGGTATTTATCGCTCAACTCTTGTGCAATATTACCTGGATCTACAAGTGGACTACCATCGACAGATGAACCTGGTCGGCCAGGTCTTTTAACTTTGGATTTAAACATCAAGTGTATATCAGCTAGGATCATTAGTGAGGCTAAGGACAAATGCCTCAAGATATCAACAAATTTAAGTTTTTCTAGGTTAGAAGTTTCTTTGTCTCGCACACCGTTAACTAATGCATTTATAAATAATTCCTGCTTGTCTTCCATTTGTGCATCAAAAGCAGAATCAAAGACTTTTCTTGCGAACTGTTGGCCTTCTTCTGATCTAGCCCAATCATCAGAAAAGAAAGACTCAAAATCGTCCACTTTATCCTTGAGATAGGAAATAGTCCTTTTTAGATTTCTATCAAAGGAGCTTCTTTTGTAAGCATCCCAACCTGCAATTGCCTGGCCTAATCCCGGAATTAGAGAAAGAGCTGATTTTGCTGTTCCCGATAGGGCTTCTGATAAGTCCTTTTCTCGATCAGTCAATTTCATCTATTAGTCCTCCATATAATCGCTGCGGATCAGCAGCAAGACAGGGGGCAAACTTGTTTGCCGACTGGATTGACTGCTGCATTCGCTTGTTGTGAGGCGCTTCGCGCCGAACACAAGCGGATAAAATCCGCAGCGATTGTCGAGGACGCGAAGCGTCCTCGACAACAAGTTATTCTACAGTTCTGCATATCTCCATATCCGCAATGATATACAGAAGGATAAAAGTTGTTCTTAAAGCTTCTTCATTAAATTACCCTATGAACTCTCAGAACTTACTTAACTCATTATAGATGATTAATAATCTCTTGATAATCTTTTTGCAACCATTTAATTTGTCTTTCTGCATATCAAAGGCTCTTTCTCATTTCAAGTGGGTAAATTCCCCTTCCTTAATGGAAGTATCACCAACTACTTTCCCCTCCCTTGAGGGGAGGGGATTAAGGGGAGGGTGATTTGAATCCTTCAAGCTGGTTTGCTCTCAAATATGTCACCCCCACCCTCGCCCTCCCCCATCAAGGGGGAGGGGAAAGGTTACGCAAAAACTGTCACTATAGTACTAAATCACTGTAGCAATAGGCGACTTAAACCTCCTCAATCTCAGAGCGTTGGATACTACAGTAACAGATGAGAGTCCCATGGCAGCCGCTGCAAAGATGGGGTTGAGGAGGATTCCGAAAAAGGGAAAGAGAACACCAGCGGCAACTGGAATCAGAACGGTATTGTAAGCAAATGCCCAGAAAAGGTTCTGCCTGACGTTCCTTATAGTGGCTTTACTCAAGGCAATTGCCGTAACCACACCCTGTAAATCTCCACTAATAAGTGTGATATCCGCTGCTTCCATGGCAACATCTGTACCTGTACCAATAGCAATGCCTACATCTGCCTGTGCCAAAGCAGGGGCGTCATTAATCCCGTCCCCAACCATAGCCACTTTTTTCCCTTCTTTCTGCAATTTTTTGACTTCACTGGCTTTAACTTGCGGAAGTACTTCTGCAAGCACCCTCTTTATCCCTATCTGTTTGGCTATGGCACTGGCGGTTCGTTGGTTGTCTCCTGTGATCATGATTACTTCAAGTCCCAGCTTGTATAATGTGGCCACAGCCTCCTTCGAATTATCCTTCAGGGTGTCTGCTACCGCAATAATTCCTCCAGGACTTCCATCAACAGCCACATACATAGGGGTCTTTCCCTGGTTGGAGAGGTCTTCTGCCTCTTTCTCAAGGTCTCCGATTTCGATTTTCCTGTCTCGCATAAGCTTTATATTACCCAGCAAGACCTTTTTGCCATTTATGGCAGCCTCAATACCATAGCCTGGAATGGCATTAAAATCCGATGGTGCCTCCAGGGTTAGCCCTTGTTCTTTGGCTTTAGTAACAATTGCCTCGCCAAGGGGATGCTCTGACCCCCTTTCTGCTGAGGCTGAGAGCATGAGGATTGTTTCGGGTTTAAAGTCTTTGCTGGTCAATATATCGGTCACGGATGGTTCCCCTTTGGTCAGGGTACCCGTCTTGTCCAGGACAATAGCGTTCAACTTATGGGCAGTTTCCAGGGCTTCTCCACTCCTGATAAGCACACCATTCTCCGCCCCTTTACCCGTTCCTACCATGATGGATGTAGGGGTTGCCAGACCGAGAGCGCATGGGCAGGCAATGATGAGAACTGCCACAAAGTTAAGCATGGCATAGGTTAAGGCGGGAACTGGGCCAAAGAAATACCAAATGACGAAGGTGAGTATAGCGATTCCAATGACGGCAGGCACGAAGTAGCTGGCAATGATATCTGCCATACGGGCAATGGGGGGTTTTGAACCCTGTGCCTCTTCAACCATTTTTATGATCTGAGAGAGCATCGTATCTTTTCCTACCCTTTTTGCCTCGAATTGAAATGTCCCGGTTTTGTTGATAGTAGCCCCTATTACTTTATCTCCAGCCTTTTTCTCCACAGGGATAGACTCTCCGGTGATCATGGATTCGTCTAAAGAGGAGTGACCCTCTTTGATAATACCATCCACAGGGACCTTCTCTCCAGGCCTGACAACCACGATATCACCCACTTCAACCTCTTCAATAGGAATATCAATCTCTTTCCCACCCTGTAACACTCGGGCAGTTTTTGCCTGGAGTCCCATGAGTTTCTTTATAGCTTCGGAGGTCTGACCCTTAGCTCGAGCTTCCAACAAACGGCCGAGGAGAATCAGCACAATGATGGTCCCAGCCGTATCGAAGTAGACCGTAGCTATCAATCCCTTTGCACTAAACAATTCTGGCAGGAAAATGGCTATTACACTATATGCATACGCTGCCGAGGTTCCCACAGCGATCAGGGTATTCATGTCTGTGGTTCTATGTTTTGCGGTTTTCCACACGCCTACATAAAACTGCCAACCAACCCAGAACTGTATGGGGGTTTGAAAGAGAAGTTGGAGTATAAAGTTGGTCTGTCTGTCCCATTCCAACAATCTGTCCAGGCCAAGGGTTTCCCAGTGGCCCAGGAGGAAAATCGGAATAACCAGAATCACACCGATGAAAAGTTTGTTTCTCAGCCTTTTGAATTCTGCTTCCCGGGCAGCCTTCTCCTTTTCCACAAGATCCTTCTCTTCCACATCCAGTACCTTGTAACCCGAATCAGTAACAGTCCTTTTGAGTTCTCTTACAGAT
The DNA here is from genome assembly GCA_002782605.1 of Deltaproteobacteria bacterium CG_4_8_14_3_um_filter_43_13. Taxonomy (GTDB): domain Bacteria; phylum Desulfobacterota; class UBA8473; order UBA8473; family UBA8473; genus UBA8473. Next base: position 3,919 of record PFIF01000308.1, read on the forward strand.
ACTATTTCTGGGGAATATTCAACGGTGGCTTTCTCTGTGGCCAGATTTACGGTTGCCTTAACAACCCCCTTCACGCTGTTCAATGCCTTTTCCACCCTGGCTACACACGATGCGCAGGTCATCCCCTGAATGGGAAGGGTGATCTTTTCCACACCACGTACCGAATCTTCTGCCATAGTTTCTTACCCCCCTTTAAAGAAGGACAGCTTACAAACGGTCTCTCAATGCCTCACTTATTTTTTCGATCTGCCTTTCGAGTGTTTTCTGCCTTCTGGAGATACTGAAGATATAAACAAAGATAATTAACCATGTGATACTAAAGGCAGCAAAGAGATAAAGGGTGCCAGCCATTGAATTATCCTCCCTGTTTTTCGTGTTCAAGATGAATTTTGTCTTCTATAGAGGCTCTGATCTCCTCGACCTTTAATCTCATCTTCTCCAACCCAATCCTGTTTATGAGAAGCCAGAAGAAAAGTAGACAAAAAGCGACAAATGCAATTATTAATGTATGAATCATCGGCGTAGAAATATTAATGCCCTTCCCTGTGATAACTAAGGGATGTATAGTTCTCCATAGCCTGATAGCCAGGAACGTAATAGGGACATTAACGAACCCAAAAATCCCGAATACTGCAGAAAAGTTTGATCGCCGATTTTCCCCTGCTACGCTTCGAAGCATGAGATAGGCAACATAAATAAACCAGAGAATCAAAGTTGTCGTTAATCTTGGATCCCACGTCCACCATACGTTCCAGATGGGTTTCGCCCATATAGGGCCGGTTATCAAAACAATGGTACAGAATATGACCCCTATCTCTGCAGAACAAAAGGCTATTGTATCCCATCGGTTATCTCTTTTATAAAGGTAAAGAATACTGGCTATAAAGGTTATGAAAAAGGCAAAAAAAGCCAAAAAAGCAGAAGGTACATGTAAGTAGAAAATCTTCTGTATAATGCCCATGCTTTTTTCAACAGGGGCATAAACAAATATGGCATAAAGAGCCAGAAGCATCATAAAAAAGGTAACGAATTGGAATACTTTGAGAAAGGCTCGATTGTGTGTCAATATTATTCCTCTATGATAAAACCAAATGTTAAATAGGCAAGTAGAAGAAAAACCAGATCAAATGCAATCAAAATCTTTAGCCATGGATATATCTCCTGTATCGCTCCTCCCCAGAGAATTATGTAAGTTGCTTTAACCAAAGCAATAATCATGGGAACGGAGATAGGAAATACGAGAATCGACAGCATCACATCCCTTGCTTTTGTAGTTGCAGACATGGCGGAAAAGACTGTGCCTATAGTAGCAAAACCCAATGTCCCCAAAAAAATAATCAACCCCAGGGGCAATAGAAATGGTATGATATTTATGTTATACAGAACGGTAAATACAGATAAAGTAAATATCTCCATAACTACCATAAAGATGAAAACCCCGATCATTTTTCCCAGATATATTCCCCATGGGCTTATCGGGCATAGGAGTAAACCATGAAGAGTCCCCTTGTCTCGTTCCACACCAAAGGACCTGCCCAATCCCATTAGACCCGAAAATATAAATGCTACCCAGAGGATCCCTGAGATGTTTTCCCTTAAATTTTTTAATCCTGTATCGAAGGTAAAGTTAAAGACAATCAAGACCAGGAAGGAAAAGAGGCACATTGAGAGGAGCATCTCTTTGGTGCGGAGTTCAGATGCGATGTCTTTCCACACGATGGCCCACACTTTTTGAATAAAAGTCATAAGGATAAAACCTGGTTTCTTTCGAAAAAGTATTCCTGAGAGCGAATTCATAGATTTTTTGGGGAACCCTTCTTAGCAAGCGTAATGTAGAAAATTTACATGTTTGACCCGCCAGAGGCGGGGAGTTTGTAAATTTTCAATGAAGCGAGCTTAGATGGGTCAAAAAATGGATGCTGAAGCGAAAAGGGATACTTTTTCAAAACTCTCAATACACATATACAGGCATTTTTTGTTCACCTGTATGTTGAAAATAGATATCTTTAAAATCATCTTGACTTATATTCGATACATCTTCCTTATAAACAAGATTCCCTGATTTTAAGATCGCTGCCTGAGTGCACAGCTCCAACCCTCTGTCTAAATCATGAGATGTCATGACGATGGTTTTCCCCTGATCTCGAAATTTTTTCAGGATTTGCTTGAAATCCTCAACACCGTGTTGGTCAAGACCGGTAAAAGGTTCATCCAGAAAGAATATCAATGGGTCGTGGATTATCGCTCGGGCCACAGAAAGGCGCTGCTGCATCCCACGAGAAAAGGTTTGGACATGATCGTTCATGTATCCTCTCAATCCTACCAGTCCTATAACCTCTTCAATCCTCTCTCTTAGATTCATTACCTTATACATTCTCCCATAGAATTTAAGGTTTTCATGGGCGGATAGATTATTGTACAGAAATGTGTTGTGTGAAATAACCCCGATGACTTTATGGAGAGCTTCCCTGTCGTATCCGGTATCAAACCCTGCGATCCAAACCTTGCCTGATGTTGGCAACATCAAGGAAGATAGGATTTGGATTAATGTTGTTTTCCCTGCTCCATTGGGACCAAAGAGCACCAGTAAATCGCCCTTTTTTAAAGAGAGGTCAATCTTGCGCAGGACTGTTTTAAAACCGAATTTCTTTACCAGCCCCCTGACTTCAATGATGTAGTTATCTTTACTCATACTTTGATGCACACTTCGGCATGATTGTCGTTGCCACGAACTGTCCATTGCTCTTATATGTTCCCTCTACGACAACCTCCCTTCCAGGTTTAAAAGAATCAGGGACAACCCCTCTGTAATCAACGTTAAGGCTGGATTTATCGTCTTCTATTTTAAAAAGCAGCCTTAAATCCTTGGGATCCCATTGTACAGAATTAGGGGATACGTTTCCCCCTACACGGATTGTTTGATTCTGGATTTCTGATGATTTGGCCAATACCTCGCTTACCGTCAGATAGTAAGTCATGGTATCCCTCAACCCGGTATAGATGAGATACCCGATTACAGACACGATAACAAATGAAATTATAATGGGTTTAAGCCTTCTTCTCTTTTCTGTCTTTTTAGCATTCATCTGTTTCAGTTCTCTTTGTCTGTTCCGCCATGTTCATCAGTCAGCTACCGTGCTTTGGCGTGTAATGGATATCAAGTCGTTCCGCCAAACGTCTGGCTTCCTTGGGTTCGAATGTTTCGTAGAGTGAGGCAATATTATGGGTATTCAGATTGTCCATAACGTTCTTAAGGAGAAGCTAAATCTTTACGAAAACAGCCAGAATGCCCCGCTGTGAACGGGGATGAATGGTAATTTTGAATTAAACTATGAAAGTCGCCGGCTTTCCGTGAGGCCGTAATGCCCCGCCTTGTAGACGGGGATAGGTCTCACGGGGCAACTTTCTTTACTTGACTCTTTTTGCCTAAAGGTAGGTGGGGTAGGTCTGGTTAGGCGGTGTTTTGCCTTTGTTCATCTGTGGAGCAGGGACTTGATAGCACGCAAGAAACTCTCCGCAGCCTGAATCGCCCGCTCCGCTTCTGGCTGAGACACATGTGCTGTGCCCCCATAGTCCCCAACATTGCGTATTTCAAAAAGCCAATTCAAATCCTTGCCCTGTTCCTTGCTCAATTTCCCCGTCTTGACAAATCGCTGATGAATCGAAGCAATGACCC
>PFIF01000081.1 GCA_002782605.1 Deltaproteobacteria bacterium CG_4_8_14_3_um_filter_43_13
TATAGTAATTCATAGTAAAGGTATTAAAGGGACATTCCACTAGGATTCAGCTTCATTCGTGCAAGTGTATCGTCTATTTTAGCCATATGATTGTAGTATCATTAATGATATCATTGTCAAGGGTTGTTTTCAAGGAGTACAAAAATATTTGACAACTTTCTCTCTTTCTGATACTTTTTGAATCGCGTTTTTAAGTTTTGTCATTTTATGGTCTCTGGATTTTGTGTTTAAAGTTTTGATGGACTTCCAACGAACTCAAGTTCGTTGCTCATAGGTTGCCGCTTGCGGCATAAACCAGCTTTTTACGAAGCCATCAAGTTTTCTATAATCAACAGGAGGATGTTAATAAAGGTATTTTGGCTAAAATAGTAATTGAAAGAGATAGATGTAAGGGCTGTAGTTTTTGTGTTGATGCTTGTCCAAAAAATCTTATCACAATTGAGGAAGAACTGAACATTCAAGGTTACCTTCCTGCTGCAATAAAGGACAATAACAAGTGTACCGGATGTGCACTTTGTGCCGAGGTTTGTCCGGATGTGGCTATTGAGGTTTATAAGTAGGTATGACGGAAAAGATTCTTCTAAAAGGGAACATTGCTCTGGCTAAAGGTGCTATTGCAGCTGGATGCAGATACTATTTCGGTTATCCAATTACCCCTCAAAATGATATACCCGAATACCTGTCTGCGGAATTGCCGAAGATTGGCGGGACCTTTATACAGGCTGAAAGCGAAATAGCTTCCATAAATATGGTTTTGGGAGCTTCTGCATCCGGTGTCAGGGCTATGACATCCTCTTCAGGACCTGGTATATCTTTGATGCAAGAAGGTATGTCGTATATGGCTGGAAGTGAATTGCCCGGCTTAGTGGTGAATGTTATGAGGGTAGGGCCGGGACTGGGAGGCATTGCCCCTACCCAGGGTGATTATTTTCAGGCAACCCGCGGAGGTGGACATGGGGACTATTTTAATATTGTGTTAGCCCCTGCCTCTGTTCAGGAGATGTTTGACCTTGCGATAAAGGCATTTGAATTGTCTGATAAATACCGTAATCCAGCAATGATTCTTTGCGATGCTATCCTGGGGCAGATGAAAGAGCCTGTTGTTTTGGAAGAAATCAGCCTCTGGCGGATAACTCCGCCGTCCAAGTCGTGGGCATTAACAGGCGCCAAAGGGCGTAAGCCCCAGTTTCTTAAAACCCTGTATCTTTCTGATGGGGAGCAGGAAGCTCACAATTTAGAGCTAAAGGAAAAATATGACCGCTTAAGAGAAGAGGAGGTCCTCTTTGAGGCAAAAGGATTGGACGATTCTGAGATGGTTATTGTAGCCTTTGGCACGGTTTCTCGGATTGCCAAGACCGCTATACAGATGGCAAAGACGGAAGGTATAAGAGTAGGCATGATTCGTCCAATTACCCTATTCCCATTTCCTACTGAGGTCATTCGAGAGACCGCCAAAAAAATCCCCAGGGTCTTAGTGGTAGAAATGAATACAGGTCAGATGTTGCAGGATGTTAAGCTTTCCATTGAAAACAGTGTTAAACTTAGATTTTATGGCCGTCCTGGAGGAGGTATACCTACCCCAGAAGATATGTTGAGAGAGATTAGGGTGATGTTTGATTCAGATAGTAGACCATAGACAACAGACATCAGACAACAGACATCAGACAACAGACTGAAGACTGAAGACTGAAGAAGAATTATGGGCAAAAGCTCAAGAAGGTTTGAGAACACTACAAGGGTTAATTCCCTATATAGAAAAGTCTAATGTCTAAAGTCAGAAGTCCAGTGTCTGAATTGCAATAGGGTGATGTTTAATGAAGAAGGTTTTTAGTAGACCGAAGAGTTTAATTGACCGTCAGACCCATTTTTGTCCGGGATGTACCCATGGTACTGCCCATAGACTGGTGGCTGAGGCAATTGATCACTTTGGTGTTCAGGAAGAAACAATTGGTGTCTGCGGTGTGGGATGTGCTGTTTTTATGTATGATTATTTTGCCATAGATGCCATTGAGGCCCCCCACGGTCGCGCTCCTGCAGTTGCTACAGGGATTAAACGAGTACATCCTAAAAAGATAGTCTTTACTTATCAAGGTGACGGTGACCTGGCAGCCATAGGTACTGCAGAAACAATCCACACTGCTAACAGGGGAGAGAATATAACCATAATCTTTATCAACAATACTGTATACGGTATGACCGGTGGGCAGATGGCCCCGACTACTCTATTGGGTCAACAGACAACCACCACCCCCTATGGACGAAACTTTCGAAATGATGGTTATCCTATCCGAATGGCGGAGATGCTGGCTACTTTGGAAGGAGTTGCGTATTCAACTCGGGTCTCAATGCATAATGCCAAGGAGGTTCTTAAGGCTAAAAGGGCTATTAGAAGGGCCTTTGAAATGCAGATAGAGGGTATGGGGCTGACCTTTGTGGAACTCTTATCTGCCTGTCCTACAAACTGGCGGGTTAAGCCTTTAGAAGGACAGAAAAGGGTTGAAGAAGAGTTGATCCCTTACTTTCCATTGGGAGTTTTCAAAGAGAGAAAAGGCAAGGATTTTTTATAATTAAAGGGTTTATTGTATGTACTACGATGTAATAATTGCTGGTTTTGGTGGGCAGGGAATCATGTTAATCGCTGATATACTTGCCCTGATAGCTATGAAAGAGGAAAAGAATGTTACGTGGATGCCCTCTTACGGAGTAGAAATGAGGGGAGGAACTGCCAATTGTACTGTAGTTTTATCTTCAGAGGAGATCGGGTCTCCTGTCACCGGCCACCCTATGAGTGCTATAGTAATGAATGAGCCTTCCCTTCTCAAATATGAACCCATGGTCAGGTCAAAAGGATTTTTATTGGTCAACACATCCTTAATAGATCCCGAGAAGGCGAAGCGGCAAGATATAGATAGTTTATTACTTCCTGCCAATTATATTGCAAAAAAATTGGGGAATTCTCAAATGGCAAATATGGTCGCTTTAGGGGCATTCATTGAAAAGACAAAGATCGTTTCTCTGGATTTGGCCATTAATTTACTGCCTGAGATATTCCCAGAACGTCCTCCCAAATTTATATCAAATAATTCCAGGGCCATCGAGAAAGGGGCGGAATTTGTTGTAAAGGGGAAACAAGTGTAATTGCTCAAAATTACACTGAATTTTGAGCAGATAGGGGTAATTGTATAATGCCGAGAAAAAAAGACGGGAAGGAGATAAAAAGTACCCTGCTTTAGGACTAACCCCCAATTTTCAGTGCATATCAAAGACCAAATGAACTTGATTGTGGAGACTCCCTATAATCTTCTGGTGGAACACTATCTTCCTTGAAGGATTCCGGTATAATTCTGGTTGAATTGGGAGTAGCCGGGAGGCCGGTCTTTGAGTCGATATTTACAAACACAATCCCTTCTGGGACAGAAAAGTCCACCACTTCTTTGCCTTTTAACGCCTCTTTCATGAATTGAACCCATATTGGGAGAGCTGCCTGGGAACCGGTTTCATTCTCTCCTAATGGCTGATTACCTTCATCAAAACCTACCCACACCCCGGTAACTATTTCAGGAGTATACCCTATGAACCATGCATCCACGTGGTTGTTTGTTGTGCCTGTTTTGCCCGCACAGGGTCTACCAAGGGCCTGTGCTCTCGAACCTGTTCCATTCTGCACAACACCTTTCAAAAGATTTGTCATAATATAGGCAGTTTGTGGGCTAATGACCTCTTCTACCTGTGGTTTGTTCTCTTCTAATACCATCCCATTCTGATCGACAACCCTGGTTACAAAGATGGGTTCGACTATTCTCCCCTGGGCAGCAAAGACTGCATAAGCCCTGGTTAATTCCAGAAGCGAGACGCTGGAAGAACCAAGGGCCATGGTGAGGTCCATGTTCAGGGGAGATGTTATCCCAAGTATACTGGCGTACCTGGCTGCGTAGTCTATACCTAAATCTCCAAGGATTTTTACTGTGACCACATTTATGGACTTAGCCAATGCCTCACGAAGGGTGACAGGTCCGCGAAACTCTCCATCAAAATTCCTGGGCTGCCATGTTTCTCCTCTTATTGGATCTTCATAACTGATCGGCGAATCAACAATAACAGTCGCAGGTGTATAGCCCTTATCCAGGGCTGCTGCATAGATAATGGGTTTAAATGCCGAGCCCCCCTGTCTTTCGGCTTGAATAGCCCTGTTAAATTTGCTCCTTTTAAAGTCTTTTCCCCCCACCATCGCCCTGACATATCCGGTATGCGGATCAATGGATATCAAAGCCCCTTGAACACCTAACCCTTGCCTATCTGCCTGGTATTTATGTCTTTTCTCCAGATCCATAATGCCCGATTCTAAAGCTATCTCCGCGGCATTTTGCATATCGAGATTAAGAGTGGTATAAACTGTCAGCCCCTCTCTATATAGAGCATCACTCCCATATTTCCCTTCTATATGCCTACGGATATGTTCAGTGAAGTATGGGGCTTTCAAGATTTGTTTGTTTTCGTCAGTGTTGAAAGTTAATGGTGTAGTTAATGCCTGTTCGAACTGTTTATCAGTTATGTAACCCTCTTTAAGCATTCGCTTCAGAACATAAGATTGTCGTTCCTTTGCCCCTTTGGAGTTAACAAATGGTGAGTACTTGCTGGGAGCTCGTGGAAGCCCTGCAAGCATGGTGCACTCAGCCAGATTGAGATCTTCTACGTGCTTGCCAAAATAATTCTGAGCCGCTGATTCAACACCGTAAGCGCCGTGTCCCAGGTAGATTTGGTTCAAATACAGAAAGAGTATATTTTCTTTTGAAAGCTCGTTCTCTACCCGATATGCCAGGATAGCCTCCTTTATCTTTCTCGAAAAACTCTTCTCTGACGAGAGCAAAAAGTATTTCGTTACCTGTTGGGTGATTGTGCTGCCTCCCTGAACAATTCTACCTGCCCGGATGTTTTTGAAAAAGGCTCTAATTATACTCACAGGGCTAATGCCCTTATGTTTATAAAAATCGCTGTCTTCGGCAGAGATGAAGGCATTTATAACCATCTCAGGGATTCTTATTATAGGGACTATGATCCGTTTCTCAAGATAGAATTCGCCTATCAACTCTCCCTCATCAGAATAAAACTTACTTGTAATGTTTGGATGATAATTTTTTAATGAGGAAATATCCGGCAGATTTTGCCTGAAATAATAATAAACCCCACCAATCGAGAGCATTAAAGCAATCAAAGGGATAAGAAGGATAATGGAAATAAATTTTGCACGGCTTATATTCTTCTTTCTTTTTGTAGAGGAATTACCTTTCATGGGTTGCATCTTCTCTCTTCGCTAGTGGTTTGGCGTTCTAAAAAGGATTTCTATCAAGACTTCGGTATTGAATTGCCTCAGAGATATGATATGAGGTTATTTCATCTCTGCACTCAAGGTCAGCTATAGTACGGGCGACCTTGAGAATTCGAGTATATACTCTGGCACTCAGTCCTAATTTGTCTATAGCTGTTTCTAAAAGTCTCTTTGATTCTTCTCCTATTTGACAATACTTTTTAATATGCCGGGAGGTCATCTGAGCATTACAGTGGATTTTACCGTCGTGGAATCGTTTAATCTGTATACCCCTGGCAGAGTTTACCCTTTTTTTGATACTCTCAGAAGGTTCTCCTGACCTCTCATCAGAGAGGTCTTTATACCTTACTGATGGCACTTCGATATGTATATCAATCCGGTCTAATAGAGGCCCTGATACCTTTGCTTTGTATTTTCGAATTTGAGGAATTGTGCAGCTGCATTCATGATGAGGATCAGTGTAAAATCCGCATGGACATGGATTCATCGCAGCAACAAGCATAAATTGGGCAGGATAGCTCAGGGAGGTTACTGCCCTGGAAATGGTAACCCTCCCGTCTTCCATAGGCTGCCGCATAACCTCCAGCACATTCTTCTTAAATTCTGGCAGTTCATCCAGAAAGAGAACTCCGCTATGTGAGAGGCTCACTTCTCCAGGCTTAGGAACCTGCCCACCCCCGACCAATCCCGCATCGGAGATAGTGTGGTGGGGATAGCGAAAGGGTCGTGTAACTATCAGGGCACTGTTCTTGTCGAGCAACCCCATCACACTATGTACCTTGGTAGTCTCTATTGCCTCTTCAAAAGACATATCCGGCAGGATGGTAGGGACTCTCTTGGCAAGCATCGTCTTTCCGGAGCCAGGAGGGCCTACCATGATTACATTATGCCCTCCAGCAGCGGCTATCTCTAAGGCTCTTTTGGCATGTTCCTGTCCCTTCACCTCATTAAAATCAACCGGGTATGTCAGGTTGTTTTTAAAAATATCCTCTAAATCCACGGTGGTCGGTTCAATAGACAGAGAGTTGTTCAGAAAGTCGACTACATCTGCCAAAGTCTCGACTGCCAGAACATCGATCCCCTTTACTACAGCACCTTCCCTGGCATTGTCCCTGGGGACAATTATGCCCTTGATGCCATTTTCTCTGGCTGCTACCGCTATTGGGAGGGATCCCTTGATAGGTTTTATTCTTCCATCCAGGGAGAGTTCTCCCAGGACTAAAAAGTCTCCCAGTTTACTTGTTTCAACTACCTCAGTGGCAACCAGTATCCCTACAGCCATAGGTAGATCAAAGGCGGTGCCTTCTTTTTTGATATCGGCTGGGGCCAGATTTACTGTAATCTTCTTTGATGGAAATTCATATCCTGAGTTTTTAACAGCAGATTTTACCCGTTCTTTGCTTTCTCTTACCGCACCCTCAGGGAGACCAACAGTGGAGAAGGATGGCAGGCCACGGGTTATATCAACCTCTACTTCGACTTTGTAGGCATCAACCCCAAGTATAGCGCTGCTTAAAACCTTTGCTAACATTTTTCTGCCTTTAAATTTACGATCCAGAAGAACATCTTCAACAAACTATTCATTTTAGCAACATCCATATCTTAAAGCAAGGTTTTTTCGCTAGAAGTCAACTCCTAAGGCAAGATTTGACGCTTCGGAACGAAGATCTGTAACCGATACTTAATCTTGAAGCTGTACCGTTTATCAATGAAAATTCTACAACAAGTTAAAAATGGGACTTGACACCATTTTTCCCTAAGAAACAGGAAAACTAGTGGAATGTCCCTTTAATACCTTTACTATGAATTACTATAAATATTCCCTCCCCCTTGATGGGGGAGGGG
>PFIF01000008.1 GCA_002782605.1 Deltaproteobacteria bacterium CG_4_8_14_3_um_filter_43_13
ATTCTTGTAACTATCCCCTGGATTCCAGAATCTCAAAGAAGGAATCTAACACATCCTTAACCTGTTCATCAGAATAACTTCTTGGATCGACAAAATCGGACTCGAATATGGCGCCTGGAATCCCAAGATCCTCATAAATTCCCTGCTTAACATCGTATTGTCCCATGGATGCCATACGACAGCTTCGATTGGAATGGAAGACAACACCATCTACGTGATATTCCTTTATCATCTGCTTGTATAATTCTGTTTTTTGTTGAACACCGTATGACAGCAATGGATTACCCACGTACCTCTCTGCAAGGCCTTCAAAGGGTCTGGAAATATCGACTCTGCCACCGAAGGTCGTTGCATAGACATCCGCCACAACAACCCCTCCTTTTTCTTCTATATATTTAAACAGATTGAGATTATACCATATAGGGAATAAGTCCCATAACAGACGGTATTTCTCATTGGGTACAGCAGCTTCTTTCCTCTTTGCAAGCTCGCTTATCTCATCATATAACTCATTATAAAATTCGACAGCCTCCTTTTTTCCCGCAAGGGTTACTATAGGGAACATATTGGTGAAGATTTCAATCGGGCTTATCGGCGAAGGTACTGTCTTCCTTAGACCTCCTATTTCTAAAAACAGCCTGCTTGCTTCATCCGAATATCCAAGCACCTCTTTGAATTTGTCCATGTCGAATTTATTACCTGTGTGTTCTTCCACAAAATCCATCAGTTCTTTCAACTGCTCTGCAAAGTAATTTATATGATGTCGAGAGAGGCCTTCACCTACCGGAAGAGCTGCATCAACAATATACAATGGAACATTGAAATGTCTGCTTAACTCCTCCCACCACTTGGCCATAGACAAACAGGCATGCTCTGTGGCAATTAGCAGATCGGGCTCTGGAAGTCCCTGCCCCATAAATGGACCTTTATTCAGGTAAATTGAGCCCAAATTGTTAAGCGCATAGCTGCAAAGGTCAGTGGAAAATCCTTTTGCTTCTGCTGCAGCACAGAATTCTGCCGATAATTTCCTTGCCGCACACATGGTACCATAATTCTCCGGATAGATTGGGAATACATCCATCGTATAGCAAACTTCAACAGGTGCTACAGACGAAAGCCATGCCACAGGCTTTTTTTGCGCCTTTACCATAGCGGATTCCGTGTAGTAATCTGCCATCAGTTTGCCCAATTTTTCAGCGGTCTTCAGCCTCTTCTTTTTTTCAGGTTTTTTATCACTCATTTTTTTAATCCTTTCTTCTTTAAAAAGTTATAAGAGATTGCCGCGTATCCGGTCAGCTAAGTACCTATCTCAACATACCTATCTCAACATCTCGATAAATGCTTGAACCCTGGTCTTGAATTGTCCCTCTTCACCCATCCTGTCTTCTGTTTCCAGGTACAGGAAGGGTATGTCGTTTTTCTGTAGGACATCCTTCATATATGGATATTCGAACAAATGGGTGTCACAGTACTTCTGTACTATAGAGATTACTCCCTCTACCCGGTATTTCTTGACCTCCTCCAGTACCCTTTCCATCCTCTCCTCGGATGGATGTTTGCAGGGGCAGGCTATTCTCATCTGGTAACGGTCTGCCAAAGACCTTATAGGATCGGAAGCAGGCTCCGCAAGATCCCAGAAATAACGGCTGCCAATGCAAAGGTCATCGGCAACAATGCTTCCACCTGCCTCTTCTATCATTTTAAGTATATTTACATCCTCGAATGTTGAACCAGAAACCAGAAAACGCACCTTCCCATCCCTGGAAGATTTGGAAGATATCAATTCTCTCTTAAGAGAAGAAAGCATTTTGTTGTATTCTTTTTTGGGTGTCACAAAACCGGCCCTGACAACATGATAGAAGTCACTGCCAGATAAAGGAGAGTTGTCTTCTCCCCTTATCTCATAAAGTTCCTTAAGCAGCTTGCGGCTTTCATTATATGTTTCTATAGACCGATTTATCGAGTCATCGTCTATAGACTTCCCAATGAATTCCTCTAGCTTCGATCGTAGAACTTTAAACTCCTCTATCAAACACCCCCTGGCCGCTTTAGTCCTTTTTGCCGGCGCACCGATGTAGCCAACAAAAGGAATCTCAATATTCCTTGACCAGATCCCTGGCATATTCCTCATAATATCACAGGTCTTAGAGGTTACCATTCCATCCAGATAGTCATAAGTGCCTTTCAAACCCTGATCCAGGCAGCTTCTGCCAAACGCACATATGAAGCTCTGGAGATGTGAATCCGCGAGAGTAACCTTATCCAGCGAGCCCAATATCCTGACAGGTATAATGCCGGCAGCATCTATTAACTCCTCTGGGGCATAACCACAGAAATATCCGAAAATCCTTTTACCTTCTTTCTTCCACCCTTTCGCCAGCTCGTGACGTTTTGCGTATCGTTCCTGGAAATCTTTAATCATCATGGTTCAGTCCTTTCTGTTTTTGGAGTTATTTCTTCTTGCTTCACTCATGCAGCGGAAAATCGGAAATGGGAAATTGTAAGTCGTGAATCGTAAGTCGTAAGTCGAATAAAACTAAAAGCCCCGTTTCCGAGTTTCGACTCTCGATTCTCGATTTACGATTCACGAATAACTGCCACTACGATGCAAACGACTCCTCAGCTATCTCGACTACACTCTTGTCCCCTGATTTTATTGCCCTGACCTTACTGATCACCGTAGGAAGAACCGTATTAGCATAGAATTTGGCAGCAGCCACCTTGCCGCTATAAAATGCCGCATCCTTGCTGCCAGATATGAGTTTTATTATACCCTTCTGGTCCGAAGCCCCCTCTTTTTCCATAATCTCCTTGAGTTTTTTCTCTGCTATAGTTGCCTGCCAGAGCAGCATCCACCCAAGGGCAACCATGCCGAAGACTTCCATATATGGGTACGCGTTAATAATAGGGATAATGAAATCAGGTCCCCTGGCGATCTGACCAAAGTGCATGCTCACTTCTGCCAGCGAATTCTTGGCCTTTTCAAACCCCTCTATACAGCCCTTAAGTGTCTCATTTGACCTGTTCGCTTCGATGAAATTATTCATGTCAGTCAAGAAATTCATCAAGACGCCGCCTTTTTTCATCCCCAACTTTCTGCCAACAAGATCCAGTGCCTGGATACCATTTGTACCTTCGTAGAGAGAGGCAATCTTATTGTCCCTGAGGAGCTGCTCCACCGGATATTCGGAACAGTAACCGTATCCACCGTACACCTGGATTGCCTCCTTTATTATATAGAAGGACATATCACTGAAAAAGGCCTTGCACACAGGGGTGAACAGGGCTATATAATCCGAGTATTTTTCCCTTTCGTTCTCATCTGTTGCCGTAACCTCTTTATCCTCACAATAGGCTATATAATATGCAAACGCCCTCATGCCTTCCACGTAACTCTTCATCCACAGAAGCATTCTTCGTACATCAGGATGATTGATTATAGTAACCTGGGGTGCGTTGGGGTCCTGCATGCTCATAATACTGGCCCCCTGAAGCCTCTCTTTTGCATAGGCAACGGCATTGAGGTATGCAGAGCTGGCCTGTCCCAAGGATTGGAGTCCCACACCCAATCTGGCCTCGTTCATCATATGGAACATAATCTTCATGCCCTGGTTCTCTCCGCCCAGAAGTTCACCGATACATCTGCCATTGTCTCCAAAATTCAGGGTAGTCGTTGCTGAACCGTTAATCCCAAGCTTATGCTCTATCCCGCTGCAAAAGATGTCATTATCTTCACCAAGACTTCCATCTTCATTAACCCTGATCTTTGGAACCAAAAACAGGGATATCCCTTTTGTTCCCTGGGGTGCCCCCTGAATCCTGGCTAGAACAGGATGTATTATGTTTTCCGTCAGATTATGTTCCCCTGCCGTGATAAAGGATTTGGTGCCTGTTATAGTATACGTCCCATCCGCGTTCTTTTTTGCAATTGTCTTGGTAGCGCCCACATCGCTTCCCGCACCTGGCTCAGTAAGGCACATGGTGCCTGCCCATTCACCGGAATACATCCTCTCCATGTATTTCTTCTTCTGCTCTTCCGTACCATATATCTCTATGAGCTTGGCAGCTCCATGGGTAAGCATTGCATACCCTCCCAGTGCACCATTTGCTGCACTAACGTGTTCTTCTATCGGTGCAAATATGGTAAAAGGCAACCCCTGTCCGCCTATCTCAGGATTCTCCGTAGGTGTTATCCACCCTCCCTCTTTATAGAGCCTGAATGCCTCATGGAAACATTCAGGCACCGTTACCTTGCCATTTTCATACTTGCAGCCTTCTCTGTCTCCTTTTTCCCTTGTAGGCAGTAACACATTTACCGCCAGCTTTCTCGCCTCCTCAATAACCATATCAAAGTCCTGTTTTGTAAAATCCTTATATCTCTCAGTCTTACACAGATCCTCAACGCACAACTGTTCGTACAATACAAACTCTACATCTCTCTCGTCAACTAATAGATTCCCCATACGCACCCCCCTAATCCTTGTTTAAAAGTTTACAGGCTTCCAAGACGGATAAAATCCTCTGGCTGTAAAAATCTCTCTTCACTGATGCCTAAACCTTCTTCGATTAGATCCAGGACAATTCCTTTTTCTTCAGGGAGTTTATAACCATCATAGTCCTGTTTTAATAAATGGATAAGATTTTCAGTCCCTGTCCGATAAGCAGGGTTCCTGAAGTGGTCGAAACAAATCCTGCTGGTCACATCCAGCCCATTTACCATTATTTTCATCTCTTCCAGGCACTCATGGGGTGAAAGGAGCTCCATTTCATTCTTTTCGTACGCATCCAACAGGGGGGTACCAGGCAAAGGGGTAAAGGGTCTTGATCGTATGAAATCAGGATTTATCTCGTTTAACACGTTTGCAGTATTCACGGCATGCTGTTTAGTCATTGTCCTTCCACCCAATCCAGGCATAATATATTCTGAAAGTTCTATACCGGCTTCCATCACCTTTTTTCCTGCAAGGATATGTTCCTCTGCCGTTACCCCTTTCTTGATCTTCCATAACAATTCATCGTCTCCTGTCTCCAATCCTATATGCAATCTCGACAGACCTGCCTTACCCAGTTGTTTTAGCTCCTCCGGTTTCTTTTTAAAGATGGTCTTCGCCCTGGCATAAGAGGTTATCCTGTTCAGGGTAGGAAACTTCTCCTTTAAATACACGATAATTTCAACCAATTGGGGAGTGGGAATTACAACAGAATCAGCATCCTGCAAAAACACTGTCCTTGCCCCAGAATGCAGCCAGTTAAATACATTGACAAAACTGTGATTGTTGTTGAGTTGGGGGATACTTCTTATAAGGGCGGCACCTACTGCATTGTTTATGTCCCCAGCATAGCCCAAATCCCAGGACAACTTTTTTATCTCGTCACAGATGGCACTCACCGTATCAATATCGGCTTTAACATCATCTACTGACCTCTTCTTGAATTTCTCGTGATTATATGGTCTGCCATAGCAGAAGGCGCAGTGATTCCAGGGGCAATTCCTCGTAACTCTTATCAGCAGAGAATAGCTTCCACCTTCACTTGGTGGACGAATGGGCCCCATCTCAAAGGAAAGTTCGGCAAGTTTACTGTGATGAATTAGCATCTACTATACCACCATTGACGAGATTCCCGAACCCTTTCAAAATTCCTCATCCATCATCTTCTTTGACGCCTCCTGGCCAATTATTCCATCGGCACTGCCAGTTAAGCTGAAGTAATCTTCAAACTTTTTATCTTTAGGCCATCCTACAAAACAATCAACCTTATCCCTATCGGGGTTTACAAGCCACATCATAAAAGAGTGATCCTTAACTGTAAACCACCATTCTTCTTCCCTTATTAGGAATGCAAGGAAAAAATACTCGCTAACAGGAGGGAGTATCAAGGCATAATCTACCTTGCTGCCCAAAACACACTTAGCAGCGGCCAGCTCTCTGAATCCTTCTATTGCCTCGCTAATGTCTTTCTTTATCACCCCTATTACTTCGTGTTTCTTGTTCCCTTCTTTCCTCTCCACATGAATATCAGGCAGGGCAAACCCGATGTACTTAGGCTCCAGGATAGTATAGCCTACATACTTCAGAAAATCCTCTACCCCCTTCTTAATCTCTTCTTTTGTAAACCTCTCCTCTTTTTCCTCATACATATCCAACATCCCCCCACAACAGTATCAAATACAAATTATATCCATTGTCTTTTATCTTATTTAAACTAACCTCGTCAGATAAGTCAAATAAAAAATTCTTTTGGTGGGTGGTAATGGAGTCACAATCGTCAGGTAGTTTTTGTGGTTAATGGGAGTAGTTGATACAACAATCAGTTTAGCGAGGGCAACCAACAGGTAGTTCTCGACAAACCTAAGAGGTTAATAAAAGGACTGGGAGGTGGACTGAATTTCGAGGATTGGAAGACTAAGGAACTGGGAAAAATAACTCTATCCCTTTTCTCACTAAATCCGGATACGCTGGAACAGGCTGTCTCAAAGATAGGGGATATTGAACAGAGTAAAAGTCTTATGAAATCACCAAGGAGTATTTAGAGATTGTCTGTAAAGTTGAGATAAGTCAGGGCTTATCAATTTGCCAAATATTCTTTTAAATCATCTACATTGAGCTTATCAAATTCTTTCTGGTCTTCTGAGACCTTTTTAACAACTTCCTGAATTTCCCTATACGTCAATAATAGAAAGTCATTGCAAGGATCCATCGAAAGACTCAAGTTTCTTATTAAATCATTAAACTTTTTTCCTAATTCAATGGCTTTGTTGGAATCTTCTATTCGTTCTCGTTTGCTGAAGGGGGTCAAGATAGGATGATATTTTTCAACACTTGTCATATTTGCATTGTCATCAATTATTCTGTAATGAGGACAATTTGTCCTTGTTGAACGGCGATAAAGTTCAATTATTTACTGCCAATTATTTTTGCTTCAACAAATATTATGGGCGATAATATAACTTTTATTTCTAATTCGGGATTATCTTCTTTTATTTGTCTAAATTCTGATATTACATCTGGGTTGTTATATACATAGTATCCTTCACCTCCATATATCTTAATTGATTTGGTTGCTTTTCTTATTTGCTCGATTATCAGGTCACAAGAATCCCCCATTTTTTCAATATCCTTATAACTAGTGCAATGTCCCTTTAATACCTTTACTATGAATTACTATAAATATTCCCTCCCCCTTGATGGGGGAGGG
>PFIF01000071.1:0-3026 GCA_002782605.1 Deltaproteobacteria bacterium CG_4_8_14_3_um_filter_43_13
CCAAAAATCCTGCTCATGTTCGCTCCAAAGGAAATTTTTCATTTTTCAGGGTGAACAAATTAGGAGAAAAATATGTTTATTCTGGGATTACAGGGAGGCCCACGCAAGAATGGAAACACGGGCATTTTGCTTGCATCATTCCTGGCCGAGGCTGAAAGGCTTGGGGCACGAACATATAATCTGGAGATAACCAGCAAAAGGATAACCCCCTGTCAGGAATGTGGCGCCTGTGAAAAGGAGGGGTTTTGTTCTATAAACGATGATATGCAGGAAATATATCCCTTACTTTGGGAAGCAGATATAATAGTAATGGCTACCCCTGTATTCTTCTACGGGGTTCCGGCACAATTGAAGGCTCTCATTGATCGCAGTCAAACCCTATGGTCAAGGAGATACATACATAAACTCACAGACCCAGGCAGCAAGTGGAGACATGGCTTTTTACTGGCTCTCGGCGCCACAAGGGGTAAAAACCTGTTTGAGGGTATTACCCTCACAGCCAGATATTTCTTTGATGCCGTTGGCGCCGGTTTTGACGGAAGACTTACCTACAGACAGATAGAAGGACCAGGGGATATTGCAAGGCACCCGACAGCCATCAGGGACGTGAAGGAAAAGGCCACAATGCTTATTAAACCTTTTCTCAATAGAAAAAAAATCCTCTTTGTCTGCAGAGAAAATGCCTGCCGCAGCCAGATGGCAAGCGCATTTGCCCGGTACTATACAGGAGACAGGATTGAGGCGGAAAGCGCAGGAAGTCAGCCGGCAAGCGAGATAAATATGCTGATGGTCGAGGTTATGAAGGAAAAAGGGATAGACATGGCATTTCGCAGGACAAAATCTATTGAAGAGGTTTTAGGCTATATGAAACCAGACTCAATAATATCAATGGGCTGCGGGGAAGAATGTCCTTATATCCCCGGTGTTCCCATCCAGGAATGGGATTTACCTGACCCATCCGATAAGCCTATAAACTTTATGCGAGAGGTGAGGGACGAGATTGAAAAAAGGGTAGAAAAACTTGTTAGTTCCAAAAATCCAGAAGCTGAGGGTTGACCACTCAACCTCAAGCTCAACAACAGCGGGCTTCAACGCGGGCTTCAACATCGGGACTGACAGCAGCGGGCATGACAACAGCGGGCATGACAACAGCGGGCATGACAACAGCGGGCTTAAGCCCGCTGTTAAATACCCGGAAGCCGAAAGCTGACAGCCCATAGCTGAACGCTAATTAAAACAGGAGGTCAATTTTATGGATAAGTATGTATGCTCAGTCTGTGGTTATATTTACGACCCTGCCCAGGGGGATCCGGATAACGGTGTAAAACCTGGAACCAGATTCGAAGACCTGCCCGATGACTGGTTATGTCCTGTCTGTGGGGCATCAAAAGACCAGTTTGAAAAGGAGTAAATACCGGACACGGAGGAACAAATGAAACCAATAGAGATAGCTAAAGGGATTTACTGGGTTGGGGCGATTGACTGGAATATCAGGGACTTTCACGGATATTCTACATATCAGGGAACAACCTATAACTCCTACCTTATCATGGATAAAAAGATTACCCTGATTGACACCGTTAAAAAGGAGTTCGCCGACGAATTGCTGGAAAACATCAGCCGTATTGTTGATCCCAAAAAGATCGATTGTGTTATCAGCAATCACACAGAGATGGACCATTCAGGCGGTCTCCCCAGGGTAATGCACAAAATCGGGGAAGATAAACCCCTGTTCTGCTCAGGGATGGGTCATAAAAACCTCTCCCGTCATTTTCAGGAGAAATGGAATTATATGCCCGTGGAAGATGGCGGGGAAATGAACCTGGGCAAAAGGAATCTGGTTTTCTTAGAAACCAGGATGCTGCACTGGCCGGACAGTATGTTTACCTATGTCAGGGAAGACAAACTCCTCTTTTCCAGTGATGCCTTCGGACAGCATTATGCAGGGCCGGAAAGGTTTGATGATCAGATGGGCGAGGCTATTATGCCCCACGCCCTGAAGTATTTTGCCAATATCCTTTTGCCCTATTCTCCACTTATCCTCAAACTTGTCGACAGAGTAACAGAGATGGGATTGCCTTTCAATACAGTCTGCCCTGATCACGGGATCATCTGGCGTAAAGACCCTGGCAAAATAATCAAGGCTTATGTCGAGTGGAGTAATCAGAAACCCAAGAAAAAGGCAGTGGTTATTTATGATACCATGTGGCAGAGTACAAAAAAGATGGCCGAGGCCATCGTGGCCGCTCTTGGGGAAGAGGGGGTAGATGCCAGGCCAATGAACTTGCGATCCTGTCACCGAAGTGACATTATAACCGAGGTTATTGATGCAGGGGCGGTTATCGTCGGTTCTCCAACCCTGAATAACGGGATATTTCCTACAGTCAGTGATTTTCTGACCTATATGAAGGGCTTAAGACCGAAGAACAAGATTGGCGCTGCCTTTTGTTCCTATGGCTGGAGCGGTGAAGCTATGAACCTGATTAATAAGGAATTAGAAGCAATGAAATTCGAAATCATCGATCCCGGCTTGAAGATACAGTATGTGCCCGATAAAGAGGGCATTCAGGCCTGCCATGAACTTGGGAAAAAGATAGCGCAGCGTCTGTCCGGCATGTAGGATTGATCTGGAATTTTTCAGGGTGAACTGATTAAAAGGGAGTGCAGATGAACAAAAAATGGAAATGTACGGTTTGCGGTTATATCCATGAAGGCGAAGGTCCGCCTGATAAATGCCCAGTGTGTGGGGCATCGAAGTACCAGTTTATCCTTTATGATAAATTACCGGATACCCTTGAAAAAAGCCTGAAAGAGGCCTTTGCCGGAGAATCGAAGGCACATGTACGGAACCTGGCCTTTGCCAAAAAGGCCGAGGAGGAAGGATTGCCCCAGATTGCCGGTCTTTTTAGGGCAGTTGCCGAGGCAGAAAGGGTCCATGCCTCTGAGTATCTGAAGTACATGGAGGGCATAATCGGCAGCACAGAAGATAATCTGAAGGCTGCCTTTGAGAACGAGATCAAAGCCAA
>PFIF01000071.1:3122-7013 GCA_002782605.1 Deltaproteobacteria bacterium CG_4_8_14_3_um_filter_43_13
GCACAGCAAACTCTACAAGGATGCCTTGTCTGCCATGGTAACGGATCAGGTGGTTGATTACCATGTATGTCAGGTCTGTGGCTATGTCTTTGATGGAGATTTGCCAGACCAGTGTCCTGTCTGCAAGGCAACGAAGGAAAACTTTAAGGGGGTTGCTTGATTCGAAGGATTTGGGGTCAGAAACGTATTTTCAGATGAAGGGAGATAGATATGTTGTTCTTTTCTGGAGGTGAGATAATCAAGGTAGCCATACAGATCGAAAAAAACGGTTTTGCCTTCTATCGATCTTTGGCAGATTCAATAGAGCAAAAAGATGTGAAGATGCTTTTTGACCATTTGGCAAATGAAGAAGAAAAACATATAAGAAGCTTTGAATCCCTCTATGAAACCTTCAAGGACTACGAGCCTGATATCCCGGATAAAGAGGAATACTATGACTACATTCAGGCTATGGCAGGAATGAATGTCTTTACAAAAAAAGAGGGCATAGATGAGGTGCTAAACAAGGTAAAGGGCAAGAAGGATGCCCTGGATATGGCTATAAGGTTCGAAAAGGAGTCTATAATCTTCTTTGTGGAGGTAAAGGGTTTAGTCCGAGAATCACAAATGGATGCAATTGAAGAACTTGTTCATCAGGAGCAGGAACATCTGAGAAAGCTTCTCCTATTGACCAGAGACAACAGGTAGTGTCGGTTGTCAGCCTGCCTGTCGGCAGACAGGTGGTCAGTTGTAGACAACAATGATCATCGTACACTACCAGACAATAAACAATAATTGCAAAAGAAAGGGGGATTTTATGGAATTAAAGGGAAGTAAAACAGAGAGAAATATCTTGACTGCCTTTGCGGGTGAGTCGCAGGCGCGCAATCGTTACACCTACTTTGCCAGCCAGGCAAAGAAGGAAGAGTTCGAACAGATAGCTTTCATCTTCGAGGAGACAGCCAACCAGGAAAAGGAGCACGCCAAGAGGCTCTTCAAACTCCTGGAGGGAGGTGAAGTTGCAATCCAGGCTTCCTTCCCTGCGGGCGTTATCGGTAAGACATCTGAGAATCTCAAGGATGCCGCAGCAGGGGAAAACCATGAATGGACAGACATGTACCCCTCATTTGCCAAAGTTGCAAGAGAGGAGGGATTTACGGATATAGCCAAGATATTCGAATCAATAGCCGTTGCTGAAAAGCAACACGAGAAACGCTATCTTGGATTACTGGCCAATGTAGAAAGGGTCACCGCCTTCAGTAAGGACAAGTCAGTGGTTTGGCGCTGCCGCAATTGCGGCTATACCCATGAGGGAACCACGGCACCGGATAGATGTCCGGCATGTGACCACCCTCAGGCCTACTTCGAGCTCCTGGCAGAAAACTGGTAGAAACACTAAACATCACCCTTTTTTAAGGAGAGTAAAATGAAAGAGAGAAAGGGAATCGTAACAATGAGGGGGCCCGCTGAATCTTGTGGGAAATGAGGTATCGGTTGGAGATAAATAACAAATGGCTTGACTGCAAAAAAGGATTTAAGTAAAGAGAGGTAGGTATGAAAATAGATGAACTTCAGGACATTGTAGACTTTGCTATAGAAAAGGAGCAGGAGGCTTTTGACTTTTACAATCTCCTCTCGGGCAGAGTGAAAGTAAAGCCTATAACAGAGGAACTGCGTAAAATAGCGGCGGTAGAAGAGAGCCACAGGGACCGGCTCAAGAAGATGGATGTCTCCGGTTATTTCCAAAAAGTGGCCAAACCTGTACAGAATCTCAAGATAGCAGATTACCTGGTGGATAAGGAGCCTTCGCCAGATATGAAATGGCAGGACCTCCTGCAGATAGCTATGCGTCGAGAATTAGCATCCATGCACCTTTACACTGATTTAGCAAAGCTCATCACGGATTCACCTTCAAGGCAACTCTTTGAAAATCTTGCTGCCGAAGAAGTAGCCCATAAACTCTTCTTTGAAAAGTTATGGGACGAGGAGGTTCTGACGGATAACTGAACTTTTATTAAGATGTCGTCTCGACCGAAGAGAGATGATCTTTTTAACTCGCCTTATAAATAAGATTTCTCGTTTCACTCGAAATGACAGTATTGGGATGTTTATTTACAAAACGCTTTACCAATTCAGAAAGGAGAACAGACATGACAAAGAGATTAGAGATTTACAAATGTGAAATATGTGGAAACATTGTGGAGATGCTTCATGAGGGGAAAGGTGAGTTGGTGTGCTGCGGGCAGCCCATGAAGCTTTATGTAGAGAACACAACCGATGCAGCCAGGGAAAAGCATGTCCCTGTAATTGAAAAGACCCAGAATGGCTTCAAGGTGAAAATCGGAAGCGTTCCCCATCCTATGGAGGAAAAACACTTCATCGAATGGATCGAAGTAATTGCAGACGGTAAAACATACCGTCAATTCCTGAAGCCTGGGGAACCCCCCGAAGCCGTATTTTGCATTGATGCAGAAAAAATCACGGCCCGGGAGTACTGTAATCTGCATGGCCTGTGGAAGGCATAAAAAATAAGCCTATGAGTATCTCCCATCCTCATAGAAAGGGAAAAAGAGAGTCTCCATCATGAACGACAGAATAGACAAAAAAGCCCTCTGGGATATCAGCTACGGAATGTATATCGTCTCCTCGGTGTTTAACGGTAAACAGAATGGCCAGGTAGCGAACACAGTCTTTCAGATAACGGCGGAGCCGCCCCGCATAGCGCTCAGTATCAATAAAGGCAATCTCACCCATGAGTATATCTCAAATAGTGGTTTATTCACCGTTTCCGTTCTGGATGAGTCCACGCCAATGACATTTATCGGGCTTTTCGGCTTTAAGTGCGGCCGGGACATTGACAAACTGTCACAGTGCTTCCAGGTAAAAACAGGAAGCACGGGCTGTCCCATAGTCATGGATTATACCCTTTCAGTAATAGAGGCCAGGGTCTTTAACCAAATTGACGTGGGGACTCATACAGTTTTTCTTGGAGATGTTGTCAGTGCTGAAGTACTCCGTGAAGGCAGACCCCTTACCTATGCGTATTACCAGGAAGTCAAGAAGGGTAAGTCCCCAAAGAATGCGCCCACTTATAGGTCTGATACCGGGGAAAAATGAAAGCTTATTTGATATGGCATGTTGAAAAAGAGCACAGGGAGAGCAACTCTAAAGCACAGGGTTTTAAGCCTGGTAAAATTACCGGATTTTGATAAGGCACTGGATAAGTTGTCGAAGTTACCCCCTCGCAGAGTTATTAATATTCTTATCGCCTCGCTCTGCAACGATGATGAGGAGGTTAAGTGGAAGGCTGTCAGTGCTATAGGCTTTATCGTCTCTAATATCGCTGCAAAGGATATGGAGGCGGCACGTACAGTAATGCGACGCCTCATGTGGAGTCTAAATGACGAATCCGGAGGAATAGGGTGGGGGGTACCTGAGGCAATGGGCGAAATCATGGCATGCCACGAAGGTCTGGCCGAGGAATTTGCCCATATCCTGCTTTCTTATATTCGAGAAGATGGGAATTACATAGATTATCAACCATTGCAGCGGGGTGTCGTGTGGGGCATAGGAAGGCTGGCCCAGGTAAGACCCGAGATATTACGAGAGAAAGATGCCACCCGTCTCCTTTGCCCATGCCTGGGTTCATCAGATGCTACAGTTAGGGCTCTGGCCGCATGGGCTATGGGATTGCTTGGTGTCGAAGGAAGCCGCTCACGGCTCGAAGCTCTCTTGACTGATAATACAGAGGTCCATCTCTATAGAGACCGGCACTTCGGTGTTCGACGTGTTAGCGAGATGGCTCGCGAAGCCCTGGGGTCTGATGAGGTAATTGCTTCCAAGTCGCTGATTATCAGGAGACAATGGACAACGTTTAAGAAGGGATAAAATATACTAGTGGAATGTCCCTTT
>PFIF01000264.1:0-279 GCA_002782605.1 Deltaproteobacteria bacterium CG_4_8_14_3_um_filter_43_13
AAGAAGGATGAGATATTGGCCCTTATCGGTCCCAATGGTTCTGGGAAGACATGCATTCTCAACTCTATAAACGGGTTCTATCGTCCTCAAAGAGGGAACATCTATTATCAAGAAAAGAGGATCAATAACATTAAGCCCAGTAAGATCGCTGCCATGGGGATTGCAAGGACATTTCAGAACCTTGCCCTGTATAGAGGACTTTCCACAGTAGATAATCTCCTTTCAGGCAGGCATATCATGATGAAGCAGAACTTTATGTCCGGGTTTTTGTACTTTGGT
>PFIF01000264.1:352-6821 GCA_002782605.1 Deltaproteobacteria bacterium CG_4_8_14_3_um_filter_43_13
ATAGACATCAGCATGTAGGTGTGCTGCCCTATGGGGTGCGAAAAAGGATAGAGCTGGGACGAGCGCTGGCCATGGAGCCGAAGGTCCTTCTCCTTGATGAACCTATGGCAGGGATGAATATGGAGGAGAAGGAAGACATGGCGAGATATGTGCTCGATATCAGAGAGGCGAAATGGGAGACCGTCATCAAGGAATCGCCGGCTATCGTCCTTGTGGAACATGAGATGGATGTGGTAATGGACATTGCTGAGAGGGTTATAGCCCTGGACTGGGGAAAGAAGATTGCCGAAGGTAGCCCTGATGAAATCAAGAATAATCCAGCGGTTATCAAGGCATATCTGGGAGAGGAAGAGTACTAGTAACGGAGGTATATAGATGCTTGTATTAAACAACATCGAAGTAAAATATCAAAATGTCATTCTGGTGCTGAGGGGCGTTGCTATAGAGGTGCCCGAAGGGCAGATAGTTTCATTATTAGGAGCCAATGGGGCAGGCAAAAGCACCACCCTCAAGGCTATATCAGGTATGCTGTATCCCGAGGAGGGGAAGGTTACCGATGGCTCCATCGAGTACAATGGGGTAAGGATTGATGGACTGAGGACCAAGGCAATAGTGGATATGGGGATCGTTCAGATAATGGAAGGCAGACGAACTCTGGAGCAACTCACGGCAGAAGAGAATCTGATAGCCGGTGCCATAGGGAGAAACCCCACTCGAGGTGAGTTAAAGAAGGATATAGACAGGGTATATGAATTCTTTCCGAGGTTGAAAGATGTCCGTAATCAAACAGCAGGCTATCTTTCAGGTGGTGAGCAGCAACAGCTCGTAGTCGGCAGAGGGCTCATGTCTCGTCCTAAATTGATGCTGCTGGATGAGGCCTCTCTGGGTCTTGCTCCCATGCTGGTTAAAGAGATATACAATATCATAGAAAGACTGAACAAAGAGGAGAAGATATCCCTTCTGGTTGTGGAACAGAATGCCAGGGCGGCACTCAAGATTGCAGATTATGGCTATGTAATGGAAAACGGGCGGGTAGTATTGTATGATACCGGTCCCAAGCTGCTGGAGAATGAGGACATCAAGGAGTTCTATATGGGACTCTCTGAGGTTGGGGAAAAGAAGAGTTACAAGACCATAAAGCACTACAAGAGAAGAAAGAGGTGGCTTGGTTAAATATAGTGAATGTCATTAGTCAATAGTCATTTGTCACTGGTAAAAGCGATCAATTTCCCACACTTAACCAATGACCGATGACTAATGACCAGTGACGTTGCCTATAGATTCTTTTGTCGAAGGAGAAAGGTATGGATATAGATAAGGACATGGATACCCTTCCGAAATTGATGCTGCGGAACTACCTGAGGTATGGCGATAAAAAGGTAGCTATGCGCAAGAAGGATTTTGGTTTATGGCTTACACATACATGGAAGGAATACTACGAACATGTAAAATGGTGTTCTCTGGGATTGATCAGCCTTGGGCTGAAACAGGGGGACAAGGTATGCATAATAGGAGATAATGACCCTCAGTACTACTGGGCTGAATTAGCCGTTCAATCAGCAGGGGGGGCAGCTATAGGGATCTTTGTTGATTCCATGGATGACGAGGTGAAGTACTATGTCAATCATTCGGATGCGACCTTTGTTTTTGCAGAGGACCAGGAGCAGTGCGATAAGCTTCTCAATCTAAAGGAAGAAAATGAGATACCAAATGTCAAAAAGGTCATATACTGGGATCCTAAAGGGCTCTGGTCATATGATGACCCTATCCTTTTAAGCTTTGAAGGCCTGGAAGAACTGGGCAAGAAGTACGAGCTGGACCACCCGGGTCTCTTTGAAGATAACATAGGGAAAGGGAAGGGGAGTGATGTAGCCTGCTTTTGTTATACCTCAGGGACAACCGGACTTCCCAAGGCGGCCATGATGACCCATGACAGCGTTATCTTCTTTGGTCGTGGGATCCGATCTGTGGACCCCTGGGAGGAAACCGATGAATACCTCTCCTATGTATCGCCGGCATGGGCAGCAGAGCAGTTTCTTGGAATAGCTTCAGGTTTGGACGGCGCCCTCTGTGTCAGCTTTCCTGAAGAGGCTGAAACGGTGCAGGAAGATATAGTAGACCTTGGACCCCAAATCCTGTTTTACAGCGCACGGTTATGGGAAAATCTCGTCTCTGATATACAGGTAAAGATGGCTGATACCTTGCGGTGGAAAAGGTTGCTATTCAATATAGCAATGAAGATCGGTCATAGGATGACAGACTTCGCAGAAAAGAAGGGAAAGCCCAATATTTTCCTCAGGTTAGCATACCTTTTTGCCAACCTTATCGCGCTCCGCTCATTGCGGCACAGGATGGGGTTTGCAAGGACCAGGGTGGGCTATACTGCAGGGGCAGCGGTAAGCCCTGATATTATACGATTCTTCCACGCCTTAGGATTAAATCTCAAGAACATCTATGGTTCTACAGAGGCAAGCCTTGTAACGATCCCCAGGAGCACCGATTTTAAATACGACAGCGTTGGAACCCCTATCGAGGGATGTGAGGTGAGGATTGTTGATGGCGAGATTGTTGTAAAGAACCCCGGGCTCTTCTCCGGTTATTATAAAAACCCTGAGGCAACAGCAGAAAAGATAAGAGACGGCTGGTACTATTCAGGGGATTCCGGTTTCTTTGACGATGAAGGACACCTTATCTACTGGGACAGGGTAGATGAACTTCTCGATCTGAAGAGCGGTGAGAAATACTCTCCTCAGTATATTGAGACACGTCTGCGTTTCAGTCCATATATCAGGGACTGTATAGCTGTAGGAGGCAAAACTAGGGAATATATCGGAAGTCTGATAAATATTGACTACGGAAACGTTGGCAGATGGGCGGAAAAGAAACGTATAGCCTATACCACCTTCGTTGACCTTTCACAAAAGCCAGAGGTAGCTGATCTAATAAGAAGTGAGATTGGAAAGGTAAACAAGGATATACCGGAGTTTGCTCGCGTAAAGAGGTTTGTCAACCTCCATAAGGAATTTGACCCGGATGAGGCCGAGTTGACAAGGACAAGGAAATTGAGGAGGACCTTTATAGAAGATCGTTACAAAGATATAATTGAATCTCTGTATCAGGATAAAGGGGTTATCAGTGTGGAAGCGCATGTAACATACAGGGACGGTAGAAAGGGAATTATAAAGACAGAGATTAACATACACAGTATTGAATAGAATGGGAGGATAATTAGAATGAACACCTTTATCCAGCTTATGATCAGCGGAATAGCAATCGGCCTTATTTATGCATTAGCAGCCCTTGGTGTGGTGATAGTCTATAAATCGACCAAAATTCTCAACCTTGCACCTGGAGGATTACTCATAATCGCAGCGTACCTTGCCTGGATGTTTCTTATCAGACTCCATTTTCCTGTCGTGCTGGCAATAATAGCAGCGGCCGTTGCAGTGGCTATCGTCGGATGGTTATTCAATCGGGTTATACTCCAGTTTTTGATTGGGCAGCCTATCCTTGCCCCTATTATCTGTACCACTATGATATGGTTTCTCTTTCGTGGTCTTACCTTTCTTTTCTGGGGAGGCAACCCCAGGATGTTCCCTGCATGGCTGGCCGGACGCCCCACTGTCTTTTTAGGGGGGGTAGGGATACCCGAGATAATGATATGGTGTATAGTTATTTGTGCCCTTACAATAGCAGCATTGATGGCTTACTTTAAATTTACCCGTTCGGGACTGGCCATGAGGGTTACCGCTGAGGAGGTCATAGTTGCCGAAAACTTGGGGATCAGGGTATTAAGGGTGTTTTCCAATACATGGGTCATCTGCATGTTGCTCTTCCTCATCTGTGCATATTTTGTTGGAGCGATTCAGGGGATCAGCCAGGATCTGGACTTTGTAGGCGTCTATGGGATAATCGTGGCGCTTCTGGGTGGGTTGGAGTCTTTCCCGGGGGCCATCATAGCAGGGCTGGTGATCGGTCTGGTACAGGCCCTTGTGGGAGGCTATCTGGCAGGTGTTTTAGGTGGCGGAATCGCCGAAACAGCCCCCTTTATTGTTATGTTCTTTATGAGTTTCTGGAGGCCTTATGGTTTCTTCGGACTGGAAAGGATAGAGAGAATCTAACAACTATAGGCAACGTCACTGGTCATTAGTCATCGGTCATTCGTTAAGTGTGGAAAATTGATCGCTTTTACCAGTGACAAATGACTATTGACAAATGACATTCACTATAGGAGGTAATTGAATAAATGAAAGGAAGACCGTGTGGAGTTTTCGATGTAAGATACAGTCAGGACAAGGCTATACTGCGCACCAAGATGCATTGGGCATTGTTCATTCTATTTCTCATTTTTTTATTCACCATCCCTCTCTTTTTAGGTGGACATGTCTTAAGCCTGGGAATAATAATTGGGACAACGATGATAGCCATGTTTGGTATACAGATCATGATTGGCTATACCTACCAGATTACCCTGGGGCATGCCGGTTTTGTGGGTTTTGGGGCCTATGTGTCCGCATTGCTTATGCATCATTTAGGGTTGAACTTCTTCTTTGCCTTACCGGTAGCCGGCCTGGGAGCTGCCCTGTACGGGTTGATAATAGGGACATCGACAGTGAGGTGTAAGGGGCTTTATATGGTTATACCAACGATCTCCGCCCACTTTATATTCTTCTATCTGGTAAATGAGGTCTTCAAAAAATGGACCTTTGGGTCAGAGGGGATAGAGTGTGCCACACCTGTTTTGTTTGGGTTTGCCTTTAATACGGATTTAAGGTATTTTTATCTGGTTGCTGTTATAACCTTGATTATGGGGCTTTTAGTAAAGAACCTTGTGAGGACAAAGGCAGGCAGGGCATTCGTTGCAATCCGAGACAACGATATCGCTGCCGAGGTCATGGGAATAAATATCTTTCGTTATAAGCTCCTTTCCTTCGCCATTGGTAACTTCTGTGCCGGCATCGGCGGTGCCCTGTGGGGACACTATGTCACCTATATAAACACAGAGTTTTTCCCAATCCTCGATTCCGTCTATTATGCGGCATTTTGCATTGTAGGAGGATTAGGGTCAATAATGGGCGCTGTCTTTGCAGCTGTCTTCTGGAGGATTCTGGGTGAGGGTGTTAACTATATTGCTCCTCTACTGGACAATATACTGGGTGGCACAGCTGGCAATGTAGTGTCCTCTATGGGTTTGATTACCTTTGCTGTTGTGACAATACTATTTTTGATCTTTGAGCCCAGAGGGATTGCTCATAGGTGGGAGTTGTTTAAACAGTCCTACAGGCTGCATCCGTTTAATTATTAAGGTTCATCTCACAAAGAGTTGGTCGATGAAAAGGATTCAAGGATTCAAGGATTCGAGGATTCAAGGTTAGAGCAACCAACCGTGAACTGTGAACCTGACAACCTGAGTAGTTACGAAAAAGTTCACAGGGGTCAGGGGTCAGTAGGCAGTGGTCAGTGGTTAGTGGTCAGTGGTTAGTTAGTGGTTAGTGATCACTGATCACTGATCACTGAAACAATTGGGGTTTGACCCCAGATATTCAAAAATTTAGAAAGGAGGTAAAAAGAGATGTTTAAAAAGTTATTTTTGGTTATGGTAGCTTCTATCTTTCTCTTTGGCAGTGCCACTATAGCTATTGGTGCACAAAAGGGTAAGGCAGCGAAGTCTCCACCCAGGGACATCAAGATTGAATTGAAAGGTGTGGGAGTAGGGATGGGGGCGGAGAATATCCTCAGTGACAAGATACTGAAGGCAAAAGGGCTGGCCAAGGAAGAGTCAAAAAGCGGGTGGCTCAAGCTTTTGGGTATGGGAGAGGATAAGAAGATGGGTCCGGTTCAAGTCCCAGCCAATGTCCTTCTGGCAATGGTCCCCAAGGCTGATCTTACAGTTACCTTTGAGGTGACCAATCCCAACAGGTTCGATATCGTTGTTTCGAGCGTAGCTTTTGGGCTTTCTGAGGAAACCATTATCTTCTTCCCGGCAGATTCCAAGACGGAAGAGGTCTGGGTAGATGTTCCAGCAGGGAAAACAGTTCAGTTTGAAGTGACGATGACCATCCTCAAGATTCCTTCTCTTGCTGCTATTGCATGGCCGGCGATAGAGACCGGTAAAGCCGAGTGGAAGGCAAGGGGTACAGCGGTACTGATCTCTAAAGAGATACCTAGAGGCGGACTGAGACAGAGATTTGAGACTGGGAAGGTAGGGACTACAGTGATTGAGGACGAAAAGAAATAATCATCAGAAGAAGGAGGTAAAACGATGAAGAAGTGGCTAACTGGATTGATGGTTGTTGGCATTACTGTTTTGTTATTTGGAGTTATGGCTGTTGTTGTCTCCACGGCAGAAGCAGGAAAGCCGACAATTAAACACTATGGGATTGTTGATTTAACGGGTCCTTACGGCATCCTGGTCCCGGATCTTTGGGAGGCCATGCTTGATTACTACAGACTGGTAAATGAACAAGGT
>PFIF01000306.1 GCA_002782605.1 Deltaproteobacteria bacterium CG_4_8_14_3_um_filter_43_13
CACCCCCACCCTGCCCCTCCCCCATCAAGGGGGAGGGAATATTTATAGTAATTCATAGTAAAGGTATTAAAGGGACATTCCAATAGTTATTTGTAGTGAAAAAATACCTTGACTTGGGAAAAGGAGCAGGTATATTTGTACCTCGACCTTCAAAAAAGGAATATAAGATGGAATACTACTCTCGAAGGCCATATCTTTCCTTTGGGCCTTCAATGACCCCTACTGTTAAGAAGCTTTTAATCATATCAGGGTCAGTCTTTTTGCTTCAAGCAATAGTTGGTCAGCAGATGAACCTGATCTTTGGATTGGTTCCTGCTCTGGTATGGCAGAAATATTTTCTCTGGCAATTGGGGACCTATATATTCCTCCACGGAGGGCTTTTTCATTTATTATTTAATCTCTTTGCACTTTGGATGTTTGGCTGTGAATTGGAAAGATACTGGGGTTCCAGGGTATTTCTAAGGTACTTTTTTATTACCGGCATTGGTGCCGCAATATGTACTGTGCTTATAACCCCTAACCTCTTTATTCCTACTATCGGAATGTCTGGAGCAATCTATGGTATCCTTTTAGCCTATGGTTGGTTTTTCCCTAACCGCATTATTTATATTTATCTGTTCTTTCCCATCAAGGCAAAATACTTTGTTATGATATTTGGGGCAATTGAGCTCTATGCATCCATAGCTGGAACCGGCGGAGGCATTGCCCACATTACTCACCTGGGGGGGATGGTTTTTGGTATAATATACTTGAATTACCATGATATATGGAGATTCTTATACCAGTACTATATGAGATGGAAGTTGTCAAGGCTTAAGAGACGCTATAAAGTCATCGATGGTGGGAAAAATAGTGATAAGAGCTTCCATTAATGGCTTTCCTTTCAGAAGGGGTTAGTCCTGGTCTAAATGACAAAGATCAAGATCTGTGGAATAACCAATATAGAGGATGCTATCCGGGCAGCAAACCTTGGGGCTGATGCCCTGGGTTTTGTGTTTTATAAAGACAGCCCCCGTTGTATTCGAAAGGATGCTGCTAAGGAGATAATTCGTGAGCTTCCACCTTTCGTATCCTCGGTAGGGGTGTTTGTTAATGAGAAAGAGGAAAGGATAAGGGAGATTAGTGAGGAGTGTTGTCTAGACATCCTCCAGTTCCATGGCAATGAATCACCGGATTTCTGTTCTCATTTCGACAAAAAAGTGATAAAAGCATTCAGTATTAATGATAGAAAGTGCCTTGAGGTTATTCCCTCTTATCAGGTAAGCGCTGTATTACTCGATACATATTATGAAGAAATCTATGGAGGGGGTGGGAAAGCCTTCAATTGGGAACTCGCCTCTGAGGCAAAAAGATTTGCCGGCAGAGTTATCCTTGCAGGAGGGCTTAATCCTGGCAATGTTATGAAAGCAATCCAAATGGTAGAACCCTATGGGGTGGATGTAAGCAGTGGGGTTGAATCTAAACCAGGCAAAAAGGATCGTGTTAAGGTAGAAGAGTTCATAAAAACAGTTAAAAAGGCTTACAAGTAGTAGAAAGGATAACGATATGTTGCCTGATAAAAAGGGGCATTTTGGGATATATGGGGGAAGATACGTAGCAGAGACTTTAATGCCCGCCCTCTTAGAATTAGAGGAATCATACTACAGGTACAAGGACGATAGAGAATTTCAACAGGAGCTTAACTACTATCTCAGGGAATATGTAGGACGAGAAACCCCTCTATATCTAGCCGAAAGACTAACCCGAAGACTGGGAGGAGCCAATATCTATCTTAAAAGAGAAGACCTATGTCATACCGGTGCCCATAAGATAAACAATACCCTGGGACAGATCATTCTGGCTAAGAAGATGGGCAAAACTCGTATTATAGCAGAAACCGGGGCAGGTCAACATGGGGTAGCTACCGCAACTGTAGCTGCTATGTTTGGACTGGAATGCGAGATATATATGGGCGTGGAGGACATAAAACGCCAGTCATTAAATGTCTTTCGGATGAAGCTGTTGGGTGCCAGGGTGCAGCCCGTCTCCTCCGGGACTAATACATTAAAAGACGCAATGAATGAGGCTATGCGGGATTGGGTTACCAATATCTACAATACCTTTTATATTATTGGTTCTGTAGCCGGCCCCCATCCATACCCTATGATGGTTAGAGATTTTCAAAGCGTAATTGGCAAGGAAACAAAAAGGCAGATATTGGAGGTGGAGAAACGATTGCCAGACCATCTAATAGCCTGTGTTGGTGGTGGAAGTAATTCAATGGGGTTGTTTTATCCATTTAGAGATGATAAAGAGGTAGAAATGGTTGGGGTGGAGGCCGCCGGATTCGGTATTAACACAGGTAAGCACGCAGCTTCTATCCTGGATGGAAGCGTTGGGGTCCTGCACGGAAGCAAAACCTATCTCTTGCAGGATGAAAATGGCCAGATCAAGCATACCCATTCCATTGCTGCTGGTTTGGATTATCCCGGGGTAGGTCCTGAACACAGCTACTTCCATGACATAGGCAGAGTAAAATATGCTTCCGTCACTGATAAAGAGGCCCTCGATGGGTTCAGGCTCTTGAGCATAACTGAAGGTATAATACCTGCTCTGGAAAGCGCCCATGCTATCGCCTATACAATGAAATTAGCCCCGAAACTCGACAAAGAGAAGGTTATAATCGTCAATCTATCAGGCAGGGGAGATAAAGATATGAATACAGTAGCCGAAGCCCTGGGGGTTTCGTTATAATTGGATGAATTGGATATTATTATGAATAGAATAAGTAAGGTTTTTCAAAGGTTAAGTACCAACAATGAAAAGGCATTAATTCCGTATATTACTGCCGGAGATCCTTCTTTAGAATTAACAAAGAAACTGGTTTTTCAACTGGAGAAGAGTGGGGCAGACATAATTGAACTGGGGATCCCTTTTTCTGATCCCATGGCAGATGGCCCTACAATACAGCGCGCCTCAGAACGGGCATTGGCAAACAATGTCTCTTTAAGAGACGTTCTAGATTTAACCAGTGAAATACGGATGCATACAGAGATACCCATCATACTATTCGGTTATTACAACCCTTTCTTTACTTATGGTGCTGAAAAATTTTCCAGAGATGCCAAAGAAGCTGGAGTAGATGGTGTACTTATAGTCGATCTCCCACCCGAGGAAGTGGACGAATTAAAGGTTTATGTTGACAAAGATAGCCTGGATATTATATTCTTGATAGCTCCTACTAGTAATGAAGAGAGAATAAAACTAATTACAAAGAAAGCCAGTGGATTTATCTATTATGTATCGGTTACCGGGGTGACAGGGGCAAGGACCAGCCTTGACAATCATATTGAAGAATATGTGGCCAAGGTTAAGGAACTTACAGACCTTCCGGTAGGGGTAGGGTTTGGTATTTCAACCCCTGAGCAAGCCAGGACAGTGGCCATTTGGGCAGATGGAGTAATTGTAGGCAGCGCTATTGTAAAGATCATCGAAGAGAACTTAAATAGTCCAGATATGCTTACAAAGGTAGGACAGTTTGTTAGGAGACTAAAGAGAGGGATAGGATAAAAAACTGGAACAGACCGTAACGCCCACTAAGGTGGTGAAACCTTTCAGTATTTAGGAGTATACGTGAAGATAAAGGTACTTGGTTGTTATGGAGCAGAACTGAAGGATTTTCATAGTACAACATTTCTCATTAACGATACTCTACTTCTTGATGCCGGGACAATAACATCTGCCTTAACCCTGGATGAGCAGATGAATATCCACAGTATCCTGGTCACCCACTCTCATCTCGATCACACAAAGGATATCCTATTCCTGGCTGACAATCTAATTGTAGGGGAAAACAACACCTCAGTAGAAATAATCAGTATTCCCGAAGTCATTGATAATCTAAAATCCCACCTGTTGAACGATAAAATATACCCAGATTTTACCGTCCTCCCTACTATAGAAAAGCCTATCTTGCAGTTTAAGCCGATAAAAACAGGGGAACCTGTCTGTATTGCCGGGCTAACTGTCATTGCCATTCCTGTCAATCACACAGTGGATGCTGTGGGCTATATAATCAGGGATAAAAAGAGCTCCATTGTATATACCGGTGATACAGGCACTACCGACAGGATTTGGGAAGAAGCCAATAAGTTACCCGACCTAAAGGCAGTATTTATAGAAACATCTTTCCCAAATCGTTTAAGTAAGCTGGCTAAGGTTAGCGGACATCTCACCCCTTCGATGCTAAAAGATCAATTGGATAAATTAAAGAACCCTGACGCATCCATCCTTGTCTTTCACATGAAACCTCAGCACCTTCCTGAACTGGAACATGATCTTGCAGAAATAAAAAACCGAAGTATCATTATCTTAAAACAAGGAGAGGTGTTCAATGTATGAGATAATGATTAAATCAGGGTTTTCTGCTGCCCATAGTCTTAGGGGGTACGGAGGCAAATGTGAAGGTCTCCATGGGCACAACTTTAGAGTAGACGTCCATGCAAGGGCAAAAAAACTAGATGATACAGGACTGGCATTGGATTTCAGAATCTTGAAGGAAAAAACCCAGATCATTTTAAACCAATTGGATCACACGTATCTGAATGATTCCCCTTACTTTTCTGAGATAAACCCATCTTCTGAGAATATTGCGGTTTATATATTCAAGAATTTAGAGAAAGAGATCAACGATGGCAATGTTGTGATGAGCAGAGTGGCTGTCTGGGAATCCGAGGGTTCCTGTGCCTCTTATTATGAGTTAGAGTAGGGGCAATCCTGTGTGATTGCCCTACTTATTTCAGAAGGGTAATTAAAAGAAAGTATAAATATGATCGATATTCAAAACCAGATTGACCATCGGAATATAGAGATTGAGAAAGTCGGTGTTAAAAATATCAAATATCCAATCATCGTCTTAGACCGCAAGAATAAGACGCAGCATACAATAGCTAACATCAATATGTATGTCAACCTTCCCCATCACTTCAAGGGGACCCATATGAGTAGATTTATTGAAATACTGAATGAGTACAGGGGAAGAATAAACATCAAAACACTCTTCACCATCATTGACGAGATGAAAAAAAAACTCAATGCTAAATCCGCTCACCTGGAGATAGAATTTCCCTACTTTATAGAGAAAAGGGCTCCTGTTTCTAGGGCAAAGAGCCTGATGGAATACACCTGCAAATTTTGCGCATCCCACAATGAAGAGAGAGATTTATATATTCAGGTGGATGTCCCCATCACCACCTTATGCCCCTGCTCTAAAGAAATTAGCCAGGATGGCGCCCATAATCAGAGGGGTAAAGCATCAGTTAAACTGCGTTTTGAAAAATTCCTGTGGATTGAAGATATTATAAAATATGTTGAGGAGTCAGCGAGTAGCGAAGTCTATTCCCTTCTTAAGAGATCCGATGAAAAATTCGTTACAGAAAAGGCATATTCAAATCCTATGTTTGTTGAGGACGTGGTTAGGAACGTAGCCTCTAAGCTTGATGCCGATACAAATATTACCTGGTTTAGTGTGGAGGCAGAAAACTTTGAGAGCATTCACAATCACAATGCCTATGCCTTTGTAGAAAAGAAGGTTTGATGGCTTAGTTTTTACGAGTCCATCAGCTTTGAACTGGGGAGAAATAAATGCTTTCACATGGTCTTCTTGAAAAACTGGCAATAAAAAATGACACTAAAATAGTGTATCTCATTTTAGATGGAGTAGGTGGACTAGAAGTGGAAGGGAAAGGGGGAACTGAACTGCAGGTTGCCCATACACCCAACCTGGATGAATTGGCTAAAAACTCTATCTGCGGTTTATTGGATCCTGTTGCCCCAGGGATCACCCCTGGGAGTGGCCCCTCTCATTTCGCCCTCTTCGGCTACGATCCTTTAGAAAGCAATATTGGAAGGGGAATTCTAGAGGCCTCAGGCATAGCTTTCCCATTAACACCCAGAGATGTGGTGGCCCGGATAAACTATGCAACTATCGATAAAGAAGGGAGAATCATTGACCGTAGGGCAGGCAGAATAACCACCTCTGAAAACAATAGGATCTGTGCAAAACTTAGAGAGAATATCAAGCTTGGTAATACTGAGGTTTTTGTTGAACCAGTCAAAGAACACAGGGCAGTACTGGTGTTAAGGGGAGACGGTCTTGAAGGAGACATAGAAGATACGGATCCTCAAAAGGTTGGATTATTTCCTTTAAAACCCAATGCCAATAATCCCGAATCAAAAGCAACGGTTAAGCTGGTTTCGGACTTTCTGTCTCAGGCCAAATCAATCCTGGCTGATGAAAAAAAGGCCAATATGGTACTCCTCAGGGGATTTGCCAGGCACAGGGTCTATCCTTCTTTAGAAACGAGGTTTGGTTTGAAGTCCCTTGCCATAGCTACTTATCCTATGTATAAAGGAATAGCCCGATTACTGGGGATGACTGTTCTTCCATCACTGGAGAACATTAATGATGAATTTAAGGCATTGAAAGACCAGTATAATAACTACGATTTCTTCTATCTACACATCAAACAGACCGATTCCCGGGGGGAGGATGGGGATTTTGATGCCAAGGTAAAGGTGATTGAAGATGTCGATGGCCTTTTGCACCAAATAACCGAACTAAATCCTGATGTACTGGTGGTAACTGGCGACCATTCTACCCCTGCAAAGTGGGGTGGACATAGCTGGCATCCCCTTCCTGTGATACTAAATTCTAAGTTCTGTCGGGTTGATCAGGTGACAAGATTCGATGAGATAAGCTGCATCCAGGGAGGGTTAGGCCGCCAGCCTACTGTTAATCTGATGACCATGGTACTTGCAAATGCAGGGCGTCTTGCAAAATTTGGGGCATAAGCCCCTGCTTTCACTCATGGGTATTTTGATTGTGGCTCTAATCCTTTTTTGAGTATGTCATCTCACTCTGAAGAGGTTAGAGGTGTAACGGATAAATCGGTTAAGATAGGTGTAATA
This sequence comes from Deltaproteobacteria bacterium CG_4_8_14_3_um_filter_43_13, assembly GCA_002782605.1. Taxonomy (GTDB): domain Bacteria; phylum Desulfobacterota; class UBA8473; order UBA8473; family UBA8473; genus UBA8473. The sequence continues at coordinate 6,949 of PFIF01000306.1, forward strand.
GGTGATTTGACAGAACCTGTAGCTGATATCTGGATTTTCCATGTGCCGAAGCAATTAGTTCACACTGAAAAATTCCCTTTTCCGCTCTCTGGTTCAGGTTTTTTGACCCA
>PFIF01000311.1:0-1452 GCA_002782605.1 Deltaproteobacteria bacterium CG_4_8_14_3_um_filter_43_13
TTCGCTCCAAAGGAAATTTTTCATTTTTCAGGGTGAACTATTTATGTTTTGAAAAAGTATCCCTTAGAGCGAACATCGTCAAAACCGTAAGTCGTAAGTCGTGAATCGTGAATGGGTTTTATTCTATTTACGACTCCCGACTTTCGATTCACGATCATAGATGGGTCAAAAAATGGATGCTGAAGCGAAAAGGGATACTTTTCCAAAGCTCTCTTGTTCCTGATAGAAACACCAGGGGGGGGTTATATGTGGAATGTCAAGCGAAGAATAAAAAGGATAAAAAAAGCCCCCGTCCGTGAGAATGGGGGCTTTTTCTTCTACGTATAATCCCTGAAATCCTAGTACATACCTCCTGGTGGCATGCCTCCAGGTGGCATCATAGGACCACCTTTATCTTCCTTAGGTTTCTCAGCTATCATGGCCTCTGTTGTAAGCAGCAAGGATGAAACACTGGCTGCGTTCTGGAGAGCACACCTGGTAACCTTAGTAGGATCTATTATCCCAGCTTTAATCAAATCTTCATATACTTCGGTCTGGGCATTTAGGCCAAATGCTTCCTTACCATTTTTTACCTTCTCTACTACTATGGACCCCTCTAGCCCAGCATTGTTGGCTATCCACCTTATGGGTTCCTCTAGTGCCCGCTTAACAATATTTACACCAAACTGCTGGCCTCCCTCTAGCTTTAACTTTTCCAGAGCAGGTATTACCCTCAAGAGAGCAACGCCACCCCCAGGAATGATACCTTCCTCAACAGCCGCCCTGGTTGCATTTAAGGCATCCTCTACTCTGGCCTTCTTCTCCTTCATCTCTGCTTCAGTAGCAGCACCTACGTTGATTACTGCTACACCGCCTATGAGCTTTGCTAACCTCTCCTGAAGCTTCTCTCTGTCATAGTCCGATGTGGTCTCCTCTATCTGGGCTCTGATAGTCTTGACTCTACCCTCTAATGCACTCTTTGTACCACCCCCATCAACTATGGTGGTGTTGTCCTTATCTATGGTAATACGCTTGGCTGAACCCAGATCGTTTAATGTAATCTTCTCAAGGTTGAGGCCTAAATCCTCAGAGATTGCCGTACCACCTGTGAGTATGGCCATATCCTCCAACATGGCCTTACGCCTGTCTCCAAACCCAGGAGCCTTTACAGCGGCACACTTCAATGTACCTCGAAGCTTGTTAACCACTAATGTAGCCAGCGCCTCTCCCTCTATATCCTCGGATATTATCAAAAAAGGCTTACCCATCTTCGCTATCTGCTCCAGTATAGGAAGCATTTCCTTCATGTTGCTTATCTTCTTCTCATGCATAAGGATGTAAGGATCATCCAATACCACTTCCATTCTCTCAGCATCGGTAACAAAATAAGGTGACAGGTAACCGCGGTCAAACTGCATACCCTCAACGATGTCCAAAGTGGTCTCCATACTCTTTGCCTCTTCAACAGTAATA
>PFIF01000311.1:1521-1967 GCA_002782605.1 Deltaproteobacteria bacterium CG_4_8_14_3_um_filter_43_13
GTAGGCTTACTAAGCTTGGCCAACTCCTTCACCACTACTTCTACTGCCTTCTCTATACCTCTCTTCAATTCCATGGGATTGTTACCAGCGGCTACCAGTTTGGAACCCTCTCGATAAATAGCCTGGGCCAACAGCGTTGCCGTTGTAGTTCCGTCACCAGCCACATCACTGGTCTTAGAGGCAACCTCTTTTACCATCTGGGCACCCATGTTCTCAAACCTATTCTCTAACTCTATCTCCTTGGCAACGGTAACCCCATCTTTAGTAACTAGGGGCGCGCCAAAACTCTTTTCCAAAATCACATTCCTGCCCTTAGGACCAAGAGTTACTTTCACGGCATCCGCCAGGGTATTTACACCTTTTAAAAGCAAATCTCTTGCAGCCTGTTCGTACTTTATCTCCTTTGCCATTTGACAAACTCCTCCTTATAGTTGTGTAGTCTCTAT
>PFIF01000311.1:1986-9966 GCA_002782605.1 Deltaproteobacteria bacterium CG_4_8_14_3_um_filter_43_13
CAGATGTTCCTCTCCATCTATCTTTACCTCTGTCCCAGCATACTTGCCGAATAATATCCTGTCTCCTTTTTTCACATCCAGGGGATGCTTCTTGCCATCTTCTAAAACCTTACCAGTTCCTACTGCGATAACCTTGCCTTCCATGGGTTTCTCTTTTGCGGAATCAGGAATGATTATTCCTCCCTTGGTCTTCTCCTCTTCCTCAACCCGCTTTACTATTACTCGATCTTGTAAAGGCCGAATCTTCATAATAATAAAATCTCCTTTCCTTTTAATAAGTTAAATCTCTCTTATTTTGGTTATACAAATAAATGAAATGACTATAGTGAATGTCATTTGTCAATAGTCATTTGTCACTGGTAAAAGCGATCAATTTTCCACACTTAACCAATGACCAGTGACGTTGTCTATAGATTGAGCACCCTCACCTCCTTATGCAAACACCAGTATTTATTGGTTTATTTATACCCCTTTGTTAGCACTCATTTAATACGAGTGCTAACTTTTAGCTATAGTATCCATCCTCAATCCAAAAATCAAGGCTTGAATATAATGATTTATAGCTGTTAAAACAAGTAGTGGGAAAAATAAACAATAATATATCTAAAATTTAAATAATATCAAAGTTATTTAAATAATATCAAAGATTATTATCGTGACTGATTATCTATAAATAAGCTTACAAGGTTTGACAAATTTTCTTGAAGGTATGCAGCCTAAATTTCAAATACGTTACAACCACAAAAATCTTAACTTTGAAGAAGGCCATAGTTATTGACATGAAAGGGCTCAGAAAATACACAGACCCTATAATCATGAGCCTTGAAGAGGTTGAGGAACTTGGCAAGGAGTTGGACAAAAACCAACCTGATCTCTACCAACGTCTATTGGACGAAACAAAACCAGAGGATGTGGCATTGATGGTTTATACCTCTGGCACCACTGGTCCGCCTAAAGGGGCCATGCTAACCCATCAGAACATCCTCAATATGACCGAGTCTTTTATGCCTATCTGTCCTATGTATGAAACCGATGAGGTGGTCTCATATCTCCCCCTCTGTGTCATATTGCCGAGCGGGTGTTCTCAGTGTTTATCCCCTTATATACAGGATGTACGGTCAATTTTGCTGAAAGCCTGGACACAGTCCAGGAGGCTTTGAAAGAGATATACCCTACAGTATTTCTGGGGGTCCCAAGGATATGGGAAAAGCCCATCATGAGCTTCATTGGCTTAAGGGCGTTCCCTGCTGTTATTCTGTGTGGAATGGATAGCATACCCGGTGCTATCGTCGGTGGTTTGATAATCGGGGTTAGTGAAAACCTCGCAGGGGGGTATCTTGACCATCTGCTGGGTGGAGGGGTCAAAGAGATAACAGCGTTTGTTGTAGTCATTCTGATAATGATGATAAGGCCTTACGGTCTTTTCGGTACCAAAGAGATCGAAAGGGTATAGAATAAAAAGGGAAATATAAGATATACATAGGATTCGCTCCCAATTTTGCGACCCTCATGAAAGAGTGCAGAAAAATGGGGATATCTCCAAAGTTCTTTGGCGACGTAGCAACTGTTACTCCTCAGACACTGGAGCTAGCAGGGGAGTCTTCTAGGAACAGTATGTACGTCATTCACAGTGCAATGCCCCAGGAAAATGTCCCTGGAATGACTGAAATGAAATCAATACTCAAGAAATATCGCCCCGACTTAGAGAGGATAGATCCCCTTATGACTGTTGCATGGGCTGGAGGTATAGCCCTAGCAGAGGTGATAAAGAGGGCAGGGAGAGACCTTACCCGAGAAGGATTGGTAAATGCGGCGGAGAGCTTAAGGGGTTTTGAGACAGGTGGTCTTGTTCCCCCAATTACTTACGGTCCAACCAGCCAGGGACCGATAAGTCGAAAGGGGTTACATGCCCTGAGGGTCTTAAAGGCAGACATAGATAAGATGATATTTGTTCCTATAACAGGATGGAGAAAGACATCTATGTGACGAAATCTCTGTGTTTACTATAGATAAGAGGACTTCAAAAGGCCAGAATTAAAAATGATTCTGGCCTTTTTTCTTCTTCATACTTCTACCAATTCGGTAAAATGTCTTCTCAAAAGAAAGTTGCCTCTCCTTCTCATAACTGCAGTCCTTGCATCTCTTCTTTACCATTACACTTGCCATATACTTAATTTCTTCTTTACTTTTCACAAACACTAGGGTATAAATCTCAGGTAGATAGACTGAAGGTGGAAGACTGTTAGTCCGCCTCTGGCGGATTCAGCCTTCGGTCTTCAGCCTAAATACCTGAATAGTTACATCTTACTTTCCTTTAATAAGGGAGACTAGAATGGATAAGGAAAGGTTAGCGTATTTTAAAGATCTTCTGAATGACAGGTTGGGAACACTTATCCAGGAAGCTGAAAAAACGGTATCCGGGATGACCGATGAAGAAGAAACCTTTCCTGACCCCACAGATCGAGCTGCTATGGAATCAGACAGGAATTTTCTATTAAGGATTAGAGACAGAGAGAGAAGGCTAATATTGAAAATTAAATCTGCCTTGGAAAGGATTGATGAAGGCACCTTTGGCATTTGTGAGGTATGTGGAGAAGAAATCTCAGAGAAGAGACTTAAAGCAAGGCCTGTCACTACCCTATGCATCGATTGTAAAACAAGGGCAGAGGCTGAAGAAAAATTAAAAAGCCAATAAATCTTTAAACCCTCAATCTTGCCCCATCCTTTTTAGCACAACTGAGTGAAAATAAAGCAGAGGAAGCATCGGCTATCTTCCTCCAAAATACATTCAACCCTGCCAAAAATTTACCAAGTTTTTGATTCCCTGGTTTTGTCTACTATGAATGTCCTGGAAATGATTAAACAACTGGAAGATGATATTATCAAGTGTATGAAGTGTGGTTTGTGCCAATCTGTGTGCCCGGTCTTCCTGGAGTTAGGCAGGGAATCATCGGTTGCCCGTGGTAAAATAGCGCTGGTTGAGGCACTGATACAAGGAAGGTTAAAGCTAACATCAACTCTGGCTGAAAGGATTCAGTGTTGCCTGTTATGTGGTACATGCGTTGAGAACTGTCCTAGCGGTGTAAGGGTGGATTATATAGTAATGAGGGCAAGGGCAATTGCTGCAAGGATCAGAGGCATTTCCCCTATAAAATGGATGATTTTAAAGATATTTCTGAGGAATCAATGGCTTTTCAACTTGGGCGTGAAGATTGGTGTAACTCTTCAAAGAATGATCCTTATGCCAACGGGTTTGGGCCATGCCCGCAAATCCAGATTTGCTATAGGTCTGGACAATAGAAGGATTGTCTTGCCGCTGGCAAGAGAAACCTTGAGGGACAGATGGCCAGAGATGGTTGCTCCTGAGAGGGTAAGGAGAAGGGTAGCATTATTTACCGGATGCACCATGAACTATATTCTTACTGGGGTGGGAGATGCGGTTATAAAGACCCTTTTAAACCACGGGGTTGAGGTAATCATTCCCAAAGACCAATCCTGTTGCGGAATTGTGGCTATGGCTGCAGGAGATGAATCCACATTCAGGACACTGGCAAAAAGCAATCTGAAGCTCCTGTCAGGGTTAAATGTTGATGCAGTAATTGTAGCATGTGCCACATGTGGTTACACTTTAAAGCACCAATATCTTGCATTACTTTCCAATGAGCCAGAGGAACTCCTTAGTATGGCAAAGATAGTTTCATATAGAACCTATGATATCTGTGAATATCTGGTAAACATCATTGGGGTTAAAAGGATATGGTATAAAGAAACTCAAAGCCCTGAAGATGAAATCATTGTAACCTACCATGATCCCTGCCACCTGAGGCGCGGACTGGGAATTTACAAGGAACAGAGAGAGTTGATAAACCTGATAGAAGGGGTCAGGTTGAAAGAGATGTCCATGCCCGATAGGTGTTGTGGCGGGGGAGGGAGTTTTAACCTCTCATACTATGACCTTTCTTTAAAGATACTTGATAAAAAGTTAGATGATATAGAAGAGACTGGTGCAACTGTTGTGCTAACCAGTTGTGCCGGTTGTCACATGCAACTGGTGGACGGGCTGGCCCAGAGATTATTACCCGTCCAGGTAAAACATCCTGTTGAGTTGTATTACGAAGCACTAAAGGATACCCATAATAAGAAGGATACCACATGCCTTCCCTTTTCAAGATCAATTTAGCTTGACCTTTGCTGCCCTACTTGTCACCCTCCAGTATCGAAAGGTGGTTATTCCCAACCGGACACCGGGGGGAAACACCCTTCCTGAGAAGCTTTCTCCCTCCTGCAACTACCTAGAGCCTCTCTCTGCAGAGAACCGTCGTGAAGCTTTCCTCTTTTGTTTCGAAGGTTCCTCTGCCCTGTCTCGAAGATACCTGGGAGTAATACTGGTTTGGGAAGTATTATGTATGCCCTGTCCACCCTGTCCGGTAAAGAGTCGCCCGGTTTGCGAATGGCCCTTAGCTTCGGCTTTTTCGTTTCGGCGGGCACGTTCGCCCTTTCTCCTGAGGCGGATTGCAGCAACCCTCTCGTCGAGGGGAATCTCGAAACGCTCTAAAGGCTTATTTTTATAGTCAAAACCCGGTATTTTATGCCTGGGCATACAACGGCCAAGACTCTGTTCGATGGAACGAAGCGTTTTTTCCTCGTTGGGGGAGACAAGGGTGCAGGCATCACCTGTTGCGCTTGCCCGGCCGGTCCGGCCTACCCTGTGAACGTAATCTTCGGCAATGGGAGGCACATCGAAGTTGCAGACGAGACCAAGGTTCTGCACATCTATCCCCCGGGCAGCAATATCCGTTGCCACAAGGACGCGAAACATCCCACGCTTAAATCCGTTCATGGCTTCGGTTCTCTGTCCCTGTGTGCGGTCACCGTGAATACGGGCACATGCCACCCCGTGTTTTTCAAGGAAATCGGCCAGCCGGTTGGCCCGATGCCTGGTACGGGTAAAGGCAAGTACGCTCTTTGACATGCTCTGCTTGAGAAGGGCAAGAAAGAGGGTAGATTTAAGCTCATGTGCCACGGGATAGGCCACATGTGTGATCCCAACCGCAGCCGCAGGCTTCGTAGTAATATTAAAGGAAAGGGGATCCTTGAGCATCTCCCTGGCCAGTGTCACGATAGGTGGGGGGAGAGTAGCCGAAAAGAAAAGAGTCTGACGGCGTTCCGGAAGGTATCCCAGGATGCGTCTGATGTCAGGGAGAAAGCCCATATCGAGCATACGGTCCGCCTCATCTAGAACTAAATGGCTAATGCCATCGAGCCGTGCATATTTGTTTCTTAGATGGTCAAGGAGGCGGCCGGGTGTGGCGACAAGAACGTCCACTCCCTTTCGGAATGCCCTTTCCTGGGGGACAGGAGAAACGCCTCCGTAGACAGCAGCGCTCTTGAGGGGGGTATAAATGGCGAGGTCTTGAAGGTGATCCACTATCTGCACGGCAAGCTCCCGAGTGGGGGCAAGGACAAGTGCCCTCGTTATTCCCCGGGGTTTACCCATCAACTGGTGAAGAATGGGAAGAAGGAAGGCAGCAGTCTTACCGCTTCCCGTTACGGCTGTGGCCATGACATCATGTCCCTGTAGAAGGTGGGGAATGGCCAGCCGCTGGATTGGTGTAGGTTGATCGAAACCCTTTTCTTGAAGGGCTTTCAACAGATGGGGATGAAGTCCAAACGATGAAAATAACATATATCTCCTTAATTTCCTCAGGCGTGTTGCCTCAGCAGGCAAGGCACTGCCCATGGATTATGTATCCGGCTGGTTTAGGTTGTATCTTGGGACGTTTAGGATGAATACGGAGGAATTGCCGGTGAAGCCGCCGTTCAGGCTCTGAAAGTCCACATATACTTGCGCATCTTGCCCAAGGCATGGCTGCTCCGGTAAGTTTGGCTGGAGCATTTGACAAGATTGCCTATTACTAATGGGTAGTTATATATGGAATAAAAAGGGAAGTCAAGGGGAAAATAGCCTGGAGTTTCCTGAGTTTTTTATCCAAAGTCAAAAGACAGTTGAAAGTCATCGATGGTACTCTTTTTAATTTGGCCTAAGGCTGTCTTGTCAGGGAAAAGGAGATTGTAAATCCCATCGGCAATCGCATAATTGAAAAAACTCGGAACCCCAAAAAAGCGCTTCGAGACTAAGAATATCCGTTCCACAAGGAGCTTAAGCCTCAAATTCTGCCCCAGGTAGACCGCAGCAAAATAGCTTACAGCAAGCAAAAGCACAACCATATTCCTGATGCCTACATAACTTCTCACCCTTATGTCTTCCAGATTATAGCATTGTTTTATGTATCGATAGGATTCATCACACTTCCATCGAGTCAGATAAACCTCTACAATCCTCCAGATGCTTTCCTTCTTATGTATAGCTACCTTACAGCTTGTTAAAAGCATCATGGGCTCTCTACCAAATCCCCTTACCACAACCAAATAAAGAGGATGCATGTACCCAGAAAGCCAAACTGGTACAGCATTGTATGAAACCGTCCTATTCTTCTCCTTACCTCCTTCATAGATAACAAGGATTGCCTCATGAGGAGTCGGTAGACACCTGGCTAACTCATAACAATTCTTCACCTTTCCTCTATGAATCAAACCCCTCTTCTTTGTTAATCAAATCACGAACCTGGTAGCCTCCTCTTTGCCCAGATACTTCTTATAGATAAAAAACCCCTATCACCTCCCCGATCTATAGCATGTATCCCCCGATTTCCTATCTGCCCAAATATCAAATCAATACACCTGGAAAGCTGATCATTCTCACTCTTAAATCCCTGAGCCTCTTGAGAATATGCCTCAAAGTAAAGCGGAATAACCTTCTTTTGCTCTATGTCTGATGCCACAGCCTTGCATAACCAGTAACCCTCTCCAATCTCCTTCTCACTACCATCACGGATCTTTGCTATATACTCCATCTTCTTCCCATACTTCTTCCGAATGTCCCCAGGATCAATAGCTATAACCATATCATCGCTTACCCTGGAAGAAGCCAACCTTACAACTTCAGCATTGATCCCTTCTGTAAAATCCACATCATCAAGGTTCCTCGAAAGCCTGTCCTCTGTCTTTATCAAGGCCTGATCCTCTTTCAACGTCCTGGCAATATTGGAAAGTTTTATGTCCTTTGAGGCTTGTATCCCATAGAGAATCTCCTTGATTAATCTCTGCTTCGGCTTAGAGAATCCCCTGGAAATGATTCCTGAAAATCTCGACAACTGCGCTTTCAAAATGGTTACAGTCTTAAATTCCTGGCTCATAACTCCTCCATATCTTTTGTTATCAAAAGATTCTAAACAATCAAAGCTATTATACTATTATACTCAGGAATCTTCAAACTTTCCCAAAAAAATGTCGCTTTCCACTTCTATAATTTTTATTCCTCATCTATTCCAATGGCTTAATTCTACTCCGACATTTTGTCTTGACTAGTTGTGAAGGATATGTTATGCAGCCTTCATGGAAAAAGAAACCGTATTTTTCGGGATAGACGACTACATGGCGCTGTATACTTCGTACATCAAGAGAGCGGAAGCCAGAGAGCTGGCGCAATGTTATGTCGTCGGGCTGATGATGGATGGGGACAGGAAGTCTGTCGAGCCGATGTCGGAAAAGGTCCACGCCTCGGAAAGGGGGATGCAGAGGTTGTTGACAGAGGTCAAGTGGGACCGTGACGGCGCATTTGGCGAATACAGGAGACGGATGCTTGCGGAGACCGCCGATCCCCAGGGGGCACTTCTTATTGATGATACGGGTTTTCCGAAGAAAGGCCGTCATAGTGTCTGTGTGGCCAGGCAGTATTGCGGCTCTCTTGGGAAGGTTGACAACTGTCAGATTGGGGTCAGTTTGACCTACGTGGGTCAAGAGTTCGCCTGGCCATACGCGATGGAGCTTTTTGTTCCGCAGTCCTGGGATAATCCGGATGATCCGGAGTGCGTCGACATGCGAAAGAAGACCTACATGCCGGCGGATGTCCATCACCGG
>PFIF01000131.1:0-5984 GCA_002782605.1 Deltaproteobacteria bacterium CG_4_8_14_3_um_filter_43_13
CTAATTCGCATGGCTCAAGTTAGCTCCCTTTCATTTTACAATACAAAATTGATGCATCTATTCCTTAAATTTAAACCCCTTTTCGTAAAAGAGCTTTAAACAAGCATCCACAACTCTGGTATCATAAAGGACACCCCTGTTTTTTGAGATTTCCTCCAATGCCGCATCTATGCCGAGAGCTGCTCGATAAGGTCGGTGAGAGGCCATGGCCTCAACAACATCAGCTACGCCCAAGACCCTTGCTTCCAGGACAATCTCCTCAGCCGAAAGTTTTTGAGGATATCCGGAACCATCTAACCTTTCGTGATGTTGAAGTACAATTTGTGCCACCGGCCATGGAAATGCTATCCCCTTTAATATATTATAACCAACCTCGGGATGCTCTTTAATCATATCGAATTCATTTTTACTTAACCGAGATGGCTTGCTGAGGGTCTCAGCAGGCACAGATATCTTGCCGATGTCATGAATAGATGCGGCCATGTGGACCCCGTCAATCTCCCCTTTTGAAAGGCCCATCTCAGTGGTCAGAGCATGGGCAAGATCGGTCACCCGCTTTTGATGGTTGGCTGTGTAAGGGTCCCTCATTTCAACTATTGATACCATAACCCGGATGATGCACGAATAACCTTCGTTTACATCTCGATTCCAGATGGCGTTTTCAAGGGCAAATGCCGCCTCATTAGCCATGGTAGAAAGGAGCCTTAAATGATTCTCTGTAAAGGGTATGTCATTTCTCCGGTTGATATTGATGATACCGATAATGCCATTCTTACTCTTCAAGGGGACACAGATGGAATTTACCTTCTCATACTTCTTTCTACCTTTAACCTCTAGACTGTCTGCCTTTCCATGGACGATCAGGGGTTGGCCGCTCTGGGCTACCAATCCTGCAATACCCTCCCCCAGCTCAATACGGGTATTTTTGATAACGTCTTCATCCATGCCGTGCGCTTTCTTTATGGTTAGAATCTTTTTTTCAGGGTCAAGAAGCATCAGGGAACCGCTCTCTGCCCCCAGGGCACAGATAGCGCTGTTGAATAAGGATGAAAACACCTCGTCCAGGTTGATGGAATGTCTGGTTATCTCAACGGTTTCATAAAGGGCGGTTATTTCGGTCAGACTTTCATTCAATTTTCTGTTCAGCTCTCTAATCTCAGCAAGATAACCATCTGTCTTAAAATTCACATATTTCTGCTGTTCCACCGACATAGGACTCACCGCCTTCATTGATACGTAACTACTCAGGTAGGCACAAAGGCACAAATTCGTAATCCGTGAATCGTAAGTCGTAAATCGATTCACGATTCACGACCCTGCTCCGCTCTGCTTTGTGCCTATGTGCCTTTGCCACTTTGTGCCTGAGTAGTTACTCCAATAGACTTCTTAGTGTGTCCATCCTGTTCTTTATAAGATTGCTTTCACCCTCTGCCAATGCCTCTTTCAAATCCAGTATGACCGCTTCAATCTGGTGCATATAAGGGGTTGACGCCAATTCTGATTCGGCTGCACGGATCATGCTGTCAGCCTGGATGTTAATTTCCACTTCTTCGCGTCTTTTTACGTCTTCTTCGGCATGAGCTTGCGCTTCTTTCACTGCATATTCAACTTCCTCATCCGATAGCAGATGGGATGCATCGATCGTAATCCCGGTCTGTTGTTCTGTATAAAGTTCCTGGGCAGAAACCTTTACTATTCCATTTACGTCTATCTCGAAGGTAACCTCCACATGTGCTTTTCCCCTGGGCAGTGCTGGAATATCGGTCAACTGAAATAGCCCCAGGCTGATATTATCAACAGCCATCTCCCGCTCACCCTGGAGGACGTGGATATCCATCGCAGTTTGATTGTCCTTAGCATTGGTAAATATCTGCCCGGCAGATGTGGGAATCGTGGAATTGCGATGGATGATCTTCGCAAAAAGACCACTTTCGGTTTCAATCCCCAATGAAAGAGGGGTTACGTCTACTAATACGACATTGTTTATCTCTCTCATCATGACCCCTGCCTGGATAGCCGCACCAATTCCTACCACCTCATCGGGGTTGATCTTGATATAAGGCTTTTTGTTAAAGATTTTCTCCACCAGATGTCTCACGACTGGCATCCTGGTGGATCCACCCACCAGTATGACTCGGTCAATATTGCCTGGAGACAGTTCGGCATCGGAAAGTGCTTGCCAGGTAGGCCCGATAAGCTTATCCCGCAAGTCCGAAGTTATAGCTTCGAACGTCTCGCGATCAATTGGTGCCTCCATGTTTTTAATCTCGCCGCTATGGGTTTTCATAAAGGGGAGGGAGATTTTTGTCCCTGGTTTGTAAGAAAGCTCCCTCTTGGCCTTTTCGCAGGCCTCCCTCAGACACTGAAGTCCTATTTTGTCTGATTTTATGTCAAACTCGTATTCATTCGAGAACTTTTCAGCTATATAATCAACCAGCCTTTCATCCCAGTCATCACCGCCAAGTCTGGTATTGCCACTGACTGCTTTGACATGGAAGATCCCATCTCCCAACTCTAAGATAGAAACATCAAATGTGCCCCCACCCAGATCCAAGACAAGGATGGTCTGAATCTCTTCACGATCTAACCCATAGGCCAGGGAGGCAGCAGTTGGCTCATTGATTATCCTCATCACATCAAAACCAGCCATTATCCCAGCCTCTTTAGTTGCTTGCCGCTGCGCATTGTTGAAATAGGCTGGTACCGTAATAACAGCCTTTTCCACACACTCCCCAAGATGGTTTTCCACGTCTGATTTTATCTTGCGCAAAATAAAAGCGGATATCTCCTGGGGAGAATAAGATTGGCCATTGAGGGAGACTCTATAATCGGTTCCCATGTGCCTTTTAATGGATAGAATCGTCCTTTCTGGGTTGGCTGCGGCCTGCCTCTTTGCCACCGAACCTACTAATATGTGTCCATGTGCCGTTTCAGCAATGACAGAAGGGGTCAGGTTTTCGCCTTCAGCGTTTTTGATCACTCTTGCCCGCCCATCTTCTATCACGGCCGCCACAGAGTAGGTGGTCCCCAGGTCTATGCCTATTGCTTTGCTCATGTTCTCCTTCGTCGAATATCAGTGGTCAGTGGTTAGTGGTCACTGATCACTGTTCACTGATCACTGTTCACTGATCACTCTTTCACTGATCACTCTTTCACTTGAAACTTGTCCTATGATTTCCAATACATTTCCCTCAGTAAACGGCTTGTCAATGAAACCGCAGACACCCCTGCCCCCTGCTTCTCCCCTTTTTTCTTCACTGCCATAGGCAGAAATTATAACCACCAGTGTCTGCGGGGTTATCTCCCTGATTTTGGGAAGCAAGTCCATTCCATCCCCGTCGGGCAGTTTCAAGTCTAAAAACAATAAATCGGGCATCTCCTTTAGACAGGCCATGCCGTCACTTATGCTATTGGCCGTCGATATATTATACCCTCTGCTCTGTAAGATGTTGGACAAGAGCCAGCATAAGTCCTCTTCGTCGTCTATTATCAAGATATTCCTTATCCGCCTTTTCGGGAACAGGTACGGATGCTTCTCCTCCCTTTTACTTCTTAAATCTTTTTCTTCCCTCTGTTCAAAATAGGGCCGCAATTCCTCAAGGTCTTCAGGCTTTCGCCAGCCCGAAAGACCGCTTCTCCATACAAGCGCTTCGTCTCGTTTGATAATACCCTTTAGAATCCAGCTTTTCAGCCTGGAGTAATAGATTAACCTGTATGTATCCGCCCCTCTTCTCACATCGTATTTCAGCTCTGCCATAAACGTGACCTCTTTCTCCTTTCTCTTTTATTCTATGGGCAAAGAGATTGTAAAGACAGTGCCCCTTTTCCAAATGCTTTCCACACCTATTCTCCCGCCGTGACTTACAACAATCCCGTAGGTTATTGATAGACCCAGACCTACTCCCGTTGACTTAGTGCTAAAAAAAGGATCAAATATCTTGATAATATCTTCTTCGCGGATGCCTTCCCCTGTATCTTGAATCTTTACAACAAAAAGGTCCTTTTCAATACTTGTACTGATTGTCATTGTGCCGCCTTCAGGCATGGCCTCAATAGAATTGATTATCACGTTCAAGAATACCCGGTTGATCTGTTCCCTATCGACATTTATTATTGGTAGCTTTGAGTCAAATTTCTTAATCACCTCTATCCGTTGTGTGGAAAGACTGCCCCTTATCGAATCCAAAACATTTTCTATAACCTCATGCATATCACTGGGACGGATGTTAAGCTCCGGTGGCCGGGCACAGTTAAGGAGTTCGGTGATTAAAAAGTTAATCCTCTCCGTGTTTCTAATAATGACTTCAATATGTTTGTACCAGGGGCTATCTTCGGTAAATGCCTCCTTAAGCTGCTGGACCGACATCGACACGTTGCCCAGAGGATTCCTTATCTCATGGGCTATGCTGGCGGCTATTCTACCGGTAAAAGCAAGTCTTTCAGATTGAACCGACTCATCCTTTCTTCGATCCCCCTCTCTTCGATCCCCCTCTCTTCGATCCCCATATCCGCCGTATGAATCTTTGTTTCTTAATGTGGTCATGATATTACCCCCAGGGTTATTAGTGGGTAGTGAACAGTGGGTAGTGGGTAGTAGTCAAAAACTAACCACTGACCACTGCTTTCTGTCTGCATACTTCAAGCAGGGATTTTGATTTTATGGACTCTTTCCTTGCTAACTGGGCTGACCCAGTTACAATATGAGCAGCCCTTTTCTAAAAGTTCTTTAACCGGCGCTTCTTTCCTACATTCAGGGCAGGTCTCCATCTCTGCGCCCAAAACCTCCGCGCTTCCGGCTGACACAATCCCCTCCAGCGCCCGTGCCCATTCATCTATTTCCTTTCCGGCAAAAGAAGCCGTTCTTTTTGTTGAATTAACCTCGTATATTATATCAAGGACACTCTCTTTTTTGCTGTCCAGACCACTTACCTTTCTCATCTCGCTGCTGACATTGATTATCCGATCAATAGGGGCATCAAAGACCATTTTCCTGTCAAAATCATACCACCAGCATAATCTCTTATCAGTCAGATAGAGGTGGCCCGGCCTCCAGGTCTCTTGCTGAATTCCTTCAGCCGGCACTAAATACCACATCTTTTTTCCTCGATGAATAACCCTCTCCTCCTCCATCAGCGAACCCACAATTTGCTCATCTTCAAGCTGGGGAAGAACAGGATTTTCTTCCAGATAAAGTCCCATATCCTTTATTCTTTGCTCAATAGCCTCTTTTAACTGGTTTGCCTCTACTGCGCTAAGCCGATGTACCTGACCCTGTTTATCAAGAAGATAAAGCGCCTGTTTTTGTTTCTCTTTAACAAAATGCTCTTCCTCTTTCATTATCAGTGCTTTTATTTCTTCTAACGGTACCTGAATTGTAATCTCGTTAAAATCTTGACGGTAGAGAATAAGCCTTTTGTCAGTCAAATAAAAATACCCCGGCTTCCATGCGGCGTATATCCCTTTGCTATAGTAATAAGAACCATACATTTTCAGGGTGATCTCTTCTCCTTTAACCAGAGAAGGCAGAGTCTTCTTCCGATGTTCTTTCTCCCATGCCCTGCTCTTTTCATCCCATGCCTGCATCACACCGTATTTAAGCATCGTTTCCATCCCTGCCAGCGCTGCCCTCAGGTTAACGCCGATCAAAGGAATGCCTGCAACCGATACGATCAGGTCGGCATAAATCACCAATCCTTTGTCCAGGATTCGGTCGAGAAGGTCCACCAGAGTTGCGTTAGTGTTGCGTTGAGGTTCCATTGTTTCAGTGGTCAGTGATCAGTGATCAGTGGTTAGTGGTCAGTGGTTAGTGGTCAGTGATACTGTTCACTGATCACTGTCCACTGTTCACTGATTTTGTTATACAAAACTATACGGCGGCCATGGGCCGGTAAAACGAACAGAATATCCCTCCATATTACTGATCTTTTCCAATTCGTCTCCCAGTTTTCTGCTGGCCTCTTTCGGAAGCAGACAGGAAAGGTTCA
>PFIF01000131.1:5993-6910 GCA_002782605.1 Deltaproteobacteria bacterium CG_4_8_14_3_um_filter_43_13
GTTTTTCACTCTCCGCTTTCTTGGTCTTTTCTACCTTCAGGTCATCTGCATAGGGTTTAATTCTTTCAAAAAACTCCTTAAAATCCTGATCTGCCTTTCCTTCCATCTCCTTTTTTATGAGATCCTCCAATTTCTGTTTGTACATATATGCCAGACCTTTTGGCTTTGATTTTATCTCCTCATTTAATTTCTTAATCTCCGGACTCTCCTCGATAACATTTTTGGCTATAATTTTAGGATCCCAAAAAACCTGTACACCATATTCTGCCTTGCCACTGATCTTTTCTATCTTCCTTTTAAGATTGTCGTAGTCCTGTTTCAGCCAATTCTTCATATTCTCTTCTGGGGAAGTGGTTTCATTTCCTTGAATTATGGTGTCAAAACCGAGAGGAAGGACTGTGCCAAACCTTTCCAATGCCTGATCGATCACACTTTGGTGTACCATTATCCAATTCTTCATTATTTCTTTGTCTTCTGATTTATACGGTTCAGCAGGACAGTTGTGAACAACCGTGGAAAGCTCCTCATAAGGTATAGTGTAAACCTCATTACCCTCTATTCCAATCTTCCCGAAGCTCATTTTTTCACCGGCTTCAACCACGCAGTAAAGGTATCTCCCCATAGCGGATTGCGGATTGCGGATTGCAGATTGCGGATTTCCAAGCTCCGGGGTTCGGGCTCCGAGATCAGGGCGCGGATATATCTCCGGCTCCCGGGCCCCGCCATCTCCTTCCATAGGTTCCATAGGCTGTCGAGTTTCCTTGTTTTCAGAGGGTTCTTCCGTCAGATCTTCCAGTGCCTTGCAAACCGATTCCCGAATGGTCGCTCTCAGCTCGGAAACAAGGGAGGCTTCCACTATCCCCCTTATTGAAACCTCATTCTCAGCAAGGATATCCCTTATCTCCTGCTTTACCATC
>PFIF01000050.1:0-278 GCA_002782605.1 Deltaproteobacteria bacterium CG_4_8_14_3_um_filter_43_13
TATTCTCTTTTTAGACATATAGCGCTTCTCCTTTTCTGTTCAACGTCAGCAGAGGATGCCTTGAGAGCTTTGCAAAAGTACCGCTGAGAGCGAACATCGTCAAAAACCGGAAGTCGTAAATCGTAAATCGTGAATGGATTTTATTCTATTTACGACTCCCGACTTACGACTTACGACTCACGATCATAGATGGGTCAAAAAATGTATGCTGAAGCGAAAAGGGGTACTTTTTCAAAGCTCTCTTAGTATATAACAGATAGGGGGGGGGTGTTTTGTCA
>PFIF01000050.1:370-7252 GCA_002782605.1 Deltaproteobacteria bacterium CG_4_8_14_3_um_filter_43_13
ATCGTCCAGTATCCTTTTAAATATCTTCCCTGGTGCTATTCCCAGATTTTTGAGATCTTCGCCGTTTAAAAGGCAATGAGTCCTTTTCAGTTGAGTAAAATAAAGGGATATAGTCATCTTTATATAGTTTTTATCGGTTTTTGCCATGGCGAAAAGCAGAGACTCTGTGTATATGGGTCTAAGAAGATTATAGATTTTACTCCTCTCTGCTGTACCTCTTTTTTCGATCTGTTTAAGGATAGTCTCCGCCTGTTCAATACCCAGGATAACCTTCTCCTCATTTTTTTCAGTTATAGATAACCTTTGACAGACCTGAAGAATCTCTTGTTTATTCAGGGAATCTATCAATCCAAAGAAATAGATTTGCCACTTTTCATATTTTTCTTCTAAGTACAGGAGATTGAACCAGGAAATAATTCCTTTAATATTTTGGAGATGTTTCTTAATTTTCTCGTTGAATTTTATCTTTGGATGGATAAACCTTAGAATATCGAATTCAGCCAATCTCTTTATCACCAGTACAGGGTCTTCTTCCTGAAATATAAGTTTTAACTCAGAAAAAAACCTGTAACCGTCCAGTTGATCGAGAAAATTCATCCTGACAGTGTTGTTTATAAGATTAGCGGTGTGCTTCCCTATCTGAAAGCCGAATCTCTGCTCGAAACGGATAGCCCTGAATATCCTTGTGGGGTCCTCAACAAAACTCAGATTATGTATCACCCTGATTGTCTTTTCTTTGATATCTTTCTGGGCACCGAAGGAGTCTATCAGTTCACCAAAACCTGTGGGATTAAGCCGTATTGCCAATGTATTCATTGTGAAATCCCTGCGGTAAAGGTCCAGTTTTATCGAACTCAATTCAACAGTAGGGAGCGCTGCAGGGGATTTATAGTATTCGAGTCGGGCTGTGGCTATGTCTATCCTGAGATTATCAGGAAAGATCAATGTAGCGGTGCCAAATTTCTCATGGGATTTTACCTTGCAGGGGTAATCCACAGCAAACCGCTTTGTCAATTCAATGCCATCCCCTTCAATAACAACATCAATATCAAGGGTTTCACGCCGAAGGATAATATCCCTGACGGTTCCTCCCACAAGATAGGCATTGTAATGGAGGTCTTCAGCCTTTTTACCTATAACTTGTAGTATTTCAAGGGTTCTTTTATCAAATCGTTCTTTTATGAGTTTTGCAACTGATTTTTTTCTTGTGAGAGAAGGGTCACGATCAAAGGCATACAGATAGGAGGGGTCTTTTAAAAGGTTACTTTGCATTGTTCTTAGCAGATCTGTTCGGGTTATCGCCCCCACTATACAGTCGTTTTCCACAACCGGAAGAAACCTTTGATTGTTTTCTATGATAATTTTTTGGACGGTCAGGAACAGGGAATCCGGGCTTACTGATGAAAAATCTGTGGACATATACTCCTCAGTGGGCAGATCCTTTAATCCATGGTAAGTTGCTTTTTCAATTATTTGTCTGGAGATTAGACCCAGAAGTTTATTTTCTTTAATTACTGGTAATACATTTATATTGTACCTTGTCAAAAGCTTCCCTGCTCTCTGCAGGGAAGCAGCAGAGTCTATCACCTTTACAGGGAAAGCCATTATGTCCTTTGCATGTATCTGTATTCCTATTTTGTTACGGAGAACGCCCAGCAGTTTTTCTTCGACTTGAATAAGCGTTAGATCCCTGATAGTTGCAGATGCTGCCGTCGAGTGTCCCCCTCCTCCAAATTCTATGGCGACCTCACTGACGTTGACATAATCAACTCTGCTTCTACAAATCAGATATATCCGATCCTCCATTCTGGCCAATGCAAAGAGTACATTGATATTCTTCATGTCTTTTAGTTTATGGACTAATACTGCAAAATCCCCTATGTATTTATCGGTAGATGCCTTGGCTATTACAACGTCAATACCGTTTATATTGTGAGTGACAGCAGAGAAGACAAGATCATTCAGCAGTGAGACCTCTTCAGATGTCAATTCTTTAATAAGCATATCTGAAACAATATTCAGGTTGGCCCCTTTGGAAAGGAGATAACCCGCAGCCAAATGATCATCGCTTGTGGTGGAAGAGAAGGTGAACGACCCTGTGTCTTCGTATATCCCCAGGGTCATGATTGTAGCCTCATCAGGACTGATTTCGATATTCCGGTCCTTTAAAATCTGGGTTAAAATGGTCGCAGTGGATCCTACCTCTTTTATTACTTCCAGGGAGCCTGAGATATCGTCAGATGAAGGTGGATGATGATCGTATATATGGATATCTAAGTTCGTCCTATCTGTAATCTCTGCGAATTTCCCTATCCGACTTGCCTGTCTTGTATCAACCAGGATAAGCCGGTGGATGCTTTCAATGTCCATGTTCTTTAGTTTTTCTACTTCAAAGATGTATATCGTTGACTGGATAAAAAAGTCCCGTATGCTTTTTTCCTGGGAGCCAGGAAAGACAAGCCGTGCCTCTGGATACAGCTTTTTTGCCGCCAACATCGAAGCGAGAGAATCAAAATCGGCATTTACATGTGTAGTAATTACTTCCATACTTTTCACAAAAAGATACCAGCCCACAGAGGGCAGGGATCAGCAGTCGGCCCTTCGTCAGCGGCCAGCCATACTTTCCTTTCCCTGACCCCTGTCTACTGATCCCCGTTAACTGTTACCCCGAGCCCTAAGCCCTAGGATGTAATTGATTATGGAGCTTTTTTAATCTTTCTCTTGTCACATGGGTATATATCTGGGTGGTAGAGATATCAACATGGCCCAGCATAGTCTGCACTGAACGCAGGTCTGCTCCCCTTTCCAGGAGATGGGTGGCAAAAGAATGCCTTAAGGTGTGAGGTGTTATATTCTTCTTTATCCCCGCCTTAAAGGTATACTTTTTGATAACCTTCCAAAAACCCTGACGGGATAGAGAATTCCCTGAACGATTTACAAAAAGAGAAGGACTGCTTGAGTTTTTAAGTAGTTTTTTTCTGGCAGATTCAAGATACTCCTTCAGCTTTTGTGTTGCCTGATTCCCTATAGGGACGATTCTTTCCTTATTACCCTTTCCAAAGGCAATGAGGTAACCCACTTCTAAATTAATGCTATTTAGGGATAGAGAAACGAGCTCAGAAACCCTTAATCCTGTGGCATATAGCAGTTCTAGCATAGCAGAATCCCTCATGCCTAAAGGGCTGTTCGTATCGGGTTGATCCAGCAACATCTCCACTTCGTTTAGTGCCAGGGTATTTGGCAATTTGACCCATGTCTTTGGAGAATCAATCCTTGTGGCAGGGTTTTTCTCAAGATAATTCTCGTTAACCAGGAACTTATAAAACATCTTGA
The DNA here is from genome assembly GCA_002782605.1 of Deltaproteobacteria bacterium CG_4_8_14_3_um_filter_43_13. Classification (GTDB taxonomy): domain Bacteria; phylum Desulfobacterota; class UBA8473; order UBA8473; family UBA8473; genus UBA8473. Next base: position 3,704 of record PFIF01000050.1, read on the forward strand.
TAGCCACCAGGTTTCTTGCAGTGGTCTTGGTTGCCAGCCCTTTTTGCTTTAGTGTATAAATGAAAGCCATTATATGAGAGCTGGAGGGCTCCTTAATGTCTGCTATCTTGTTTTTTTCCAGATAATCAAGGTATTTGTTTAAGTCTCTGCTGTATGATTCCAGGGTGTTTTTAGACAATCCTCTTTCAACGACAAGGTAGTTTAAGAATTCATCGAGCAGTTTTACTATGGTCATCTTGTTTAACCCCGTGTTTTTTTTAGTCTTTGTTTGCCTGTTTTTTTGCTCTGGCTTCCAGGATGGTTACAAGGATGACTACTATTGCTGCCTGGATTACCAGAAGGACTGCGTCAACGGTTCGGGCATAGCGCAGTACAATGGCGCTTATACCCATACATGTGCAGAGAAAGAAGATGAATAGAACGCTTTGTTTTTTGCTGTTTAATAATAACTCCAAACGATGGTGTAGGTGGTCATTTCCTACATAGTTGATCCACTCCTTAAAATTGGTAACCTTTCCTGAAATAATCCTTGTTAGGGTTATATGTGTCATATCAAAGACAAAGACCCAGAAGATAAGCAGAGGGGTAGCCATTGAAACTATGGGGTTATTATCAGCCCACTCACCTAATATGGCAAGAGACGCGAGTGTAAACCCCAGGAAGTTACTCCCTGCATCGCCAAGGAATATAGTAGCAGGCTGATGCAGCCTGAAATTATAAGGGAAGAACCCAATGCAGCTGCCCATTACGGCAATAGCTATCCAGCCCAGGAAGGGCTGATCTGTTTGAAAGGCGACAATTCCAATGAAGAAGGCTGTAATTATACTCAGGCCCGAAGCTAAGCCATCCATTCCGTCGAAGAAGTTAAAGGAATTCGTGATTCCAATCACCCATAAAAGCGTTAAGAATACGTTTCCTGCATCCCCCAGTGGTGTTTTGGGGAACATGTCCAATACTATTCCTGAGCCAATAATGATAGATGTAGCCATAAACTGAGCCAGAAGCTTTGGTAATGCCGGGATTTCTATTATGTCGTCTACCACGCTTATTAAGAATATGAGGGTTCCACCTATTAAAATGGCTAACAGTGGTTTTGTATAGATATTGTTGATAAAAATAGAGCTGACAAAGGCAATATAGACAGCAATGCCTCCCAGCAGGGGTGTAGCCTGATGGTGAACTTTTCTGTTGTCCGGATAGTCTAAGATACTTGCTTTTTTTGCAAGGTATCTTACCCATGGGGTTAGAGTAAAGGAAAGGGAAAAGGAGAAGAGAAGCATAACGAGCCATCTGTGCCCCTGTCCGATAAAAAATGTCCTTGTAAATGGCAGCAATAGGGCAATAAAAACTACGAGGATTAAAAAATATAAGACCTTGCTGCCAAAGAAAATTATCTTAGAATTTTTCAAATCCCTTACCTTTCTTCAATCAACCCCTTTACCCCTTTGATAACCTCTGTCACTTCACCAAAGGTTAGAGAGGGATAAATAGGGATGGATAGGGCACTGTTCCATATAATCTCTGTCTGAGGAAAGTCAGAGTGCCCAAGATAATAGTGTAATGGGCGGTACACAGGGCGTTCACAACAAACACCTTCTCTTTTAATTTGCTCTAAAAGTCTTTCCAGTTCTCCTTCAACCCTTATAACATAACGGTAAAAGATATGCTCTTTGCCAGGATATCCCGTGGGTAAAAGGGCAGGTGTATTTGCCAGCTCCAGAGAGTATCTGTTTGCTATTGACCCCCTTCTCTCTAAAAAAGACGGTAGTTTCTCCATCTGACTGATTCCCAGGGCAGCCTGAAGGTCGGTCATCTTATAGTTAAAGCGGATTTTATAGTCATCTCTGTTATCGTAATCCCGGAGGTCTCTCACCCTTTCCAGCAGATGGGGAGAATCTGAAAGAACCATCCCGCCTTCTCCCGAAGCTATCACCTTAGTAGCATAGAAGGAGAATATCGAGAGTGTGCCAAAACTGCCTGCCTGCTTTCCCTTATACTTGGCGCCAAGAGCTTGGGCACAGTCTTCTATCAATGGGATTTCAAAGGACAGTAGTTCCTCCATGTCAGCAGGCAGGCCAAAAAGATGAGGGACAATAATTGCCTTTGTTTTTTCAGTAAGAGATTCCTTTACCCTTTTTGCATCGAGGTTGAAACTGTCTGGTTCAATATCTACAAGGATTGGGGTTGCTCCTACATAGTTTATGGCATTCAACAGGGCAGTGCAGACATAGCTTGGAAGGATTATTTCATCTCCTTTGCCTGCCTCTAAAGCCAACAATGCCAGATGTAGGGCAGAAGTCCCTGAGTTTGTCGCCACCCCTCCCTTAACCCCGACAAATTCAGAGAGGATGGCTTCAAACCTTTTCACATACTCCCCTTGAGAGATATGTCCCGATCGCAATACCTTAAGCACAGCATCGTAATCTCTCTGATCAAGGGTTGGTTTTGAATGAGGGATCATGTGTTCCCTGTTGTATTTGCCCGAATGGTGTATAATTTTCCGTAGGGGTGAACCTGCGTGTTCGCCCGAATCGTGTTCGCCCGAATCGTATTCACCCAAATGGTATTTGCCCGATTTATTTATCGGGCAGACACGCAGGTCTGCCCCTACCGTTACAATCGTTTTGGGTTTTCGTCATCCAATTCCCATTGCAATTGATTGTTAAGAATATATTCACGGATATGGTTTAATTCATTTTCATCACGAATGACGTGTTCCCAATAATTGCGTTGCCATAATTTGCCGTTGAACGGTTGCCATTCGTTTTGTTTTACCATACGTATATATTCATTGGTGGTCATCGTTTTGAACCATTGTACAATTTTCCGTAGGGGCGAACCTGCGTGTTTGCCCGAATGGTGTTTGCCCGAATGGTGTTCAACCGAATTGTGTTCGCCCAATTTTTTCATAGGGCAGACACGTAGGTCTACCCCTACGTTATGGATGACTGCGTGAAAATGATTGGGCATGATGACATATTCATCGCATTGGATATCCGGAAATTTATTTTCCAATTCAAAATACCATTTTTCAATCATTGTTCCCGCATCATTCAATACCATTTCCCCGTCCACTAAATCCCCAAATAAACATTCCCGGTTTTGCGTAACAATGGTCATGTAATATCCGCCTTGTTGGGAATAATCATATCCCTTTAAATGGATGGAACGGCGGTGGTGTTTTTCAGGATTATATTTCATCTGAGCAGAAATAATTTTATGGCATTGTTAAATGTTTTCAAACCATTTCTTTTCAATGTCTTTTTGATGCTTCGAGTATGGTTATTCCAACAAGTTTTTCGCCCCGATATTTATGCAGAATACCATCTTGGGACATTTCGGAATCCGTCGCTTTCTGGGGACGATCAAAACTGATATAAAAATGGTCATAAAAGAACCTTATGTTGTTGTTTTATATGGAGGAACGTAGCAATAAGCCGCCGGCTAAGCCGGTCGGCTGATTGCCTAGTTAGCCAATGATGTTCTCTAGGTGCTTCGAGAGTCTCTCCTCTATTTGTGACTTCCCACCAATTGTATTATCGTAGAACA
>PFIF01000168.1 GCA_002782605.1 Deltaproteobacteria bacterium CG_4_8_14_3_um_filter_43_13
GGTAACTAATGCTGGTCAAGAGATATTAGAAAAATTGTGGATTGATACTGTTGAGGGAGAAAACGAGTTTGTTGAGTTAAGGAAACTCGGCAGGGAGAGCACTGTCAATACATTGGCAAAGTCAGAGCATGTCGTAATCTCAGATAACAGGGTGAAATTAACGCCGAAAGGCAATCGGGAAGCTAAAAGAGTAATAAGAAGGCACAGGCTTGCAGAAAGGTTGCTTCACGATGTCCTGGATGTAGGTGTAGATAACAACATGGAGAGCGCTGCATGTAAATTCGAGCATATTATATCTGAGGATGTTGAAGAGAGTATATGCACATTATTAGGGCACCCAAGGGAATGTCCACATGGTAAGCCCATACCGCCCATCAGATGTTGCAAAGAAGGAAAGGAAATTGCCGAAAAGATTGTAACGTCACTTTCAAAATTAAGAAAAGGACAAGGGGGGAAAATAGTTTATATCCTGACCAAGAACCACAAAAATCTACAGAAACTTTTGGCAATGGGGATACTGCCCGGTGTGTCTGTCGAGGTAATACAGACATACCCCTCGTATGTGTTCCAGGCTGGACAAACACAGATTGCGGTAGACAATGAGATAGCCGATGATATATTTGTTCGTTTTGTGTGAAGGGTGTATGTAACCAGTTCAAGGAGTCGAGTCAAATAATATTGCCATTCCAGAGCATTTCGCAAAAGGTTTTCCAGGGCAACAGTTGTAGGTAGACTCCAGCATGACAATAAACTTCACCACAGCCATTGCAATGATCTTAAAAAAACGGTTTGAGTGGGAAAATGTGGCGACTTAACTTTTTTCATAATGAACTCCATATAGACTTCTCCCATCCTATAGTGAGCAAAAGCCAAACCCCCTGCCTGACCGCAAAGCCCTCGACGAGATATAGTCTTCGACATCCTTGGCATGACAGAAGACGAGCGGAATGAGGTCTATTGGGCAGTGTGTGAACTGGTGAAGAGCAGGCTTGAGAAGGCAAGGAGTGTGTGATATAATGAATAAAAAAGGAGGTTTATTTTATGAAATTCAACATAATATTAGAGCCTGCTGAAGAAGGCGGTTTTAATGTGACAGTTCCCGCTCTTGATGGCTGTTTTACTCAAGGGGAAACTGAAGAAGAAGCAATTGAAAATGCCAAAGAAGCTATACATGCCTATCTTGAAGGGCTTGAAAAGTTGAATCAGATTAAATCCAAAACTACTATGATTGTAAAAGAAGTGGAGATGGTTCTTTGAGCAAAACTTTTTCAGGCAAAAACATTGTCAAGGTACTCAGGCGAAAGGGGTTCGTCGTTGACCATCAGAGAGGAAGCCATATCTTTATGCACAATCTTGAGAAAAACATATCGGTAGTTGTTCCACTTCATAAGGAAATCAAGAAAGGAACTCTTAGTAATATCATAAAAAAAGCAGGGCTCACGATTGATGAACTTAAGGATCTGGTATAAATAAGGAACTTTATGAGTCCAAAAAAGATTATAGACAACAGTGATGTAAGGCTCTCCGCTTTCCTCAACAGTGTCCTTGAGGAGATTCCCAATACACAATTCGACATCGCTACTGCCTTCTTTAACATTCAGGCGTATGCCTTAATAGAGAACAATATCCAGGGAGTTAAAGGCTTCCGGCTTCTTCTGGGAAAGGCTCTCCGGAGATAAGAAGTGATACAACTCTTGGGGGTGTTCTCCTGAAAATGATAAGGGAAGAAGTAGAAGGTTTTGACCTGTCTAAGGAGAAAGATAGTTATTATCATTGATTTTGTGTCTTAGTTTGGAAAATTTGACAGAGGTATGCTATAATATGAACGATGAATTTGAAGAGACGGAGGATTCTTAAAATGGAGAGTTTATTACCAAAGGTTTTAGGAAATATATCGGGTTACCTTATGAAGTACAGGGCGGTATCCGCTGAGGAATTGATGTGGAAGATAGATCAGGAAGTGGACAGTCTGACTGAGGATGAGAAAAAGATGTTGGAAAAACTACTGGAAGGTGATGTAAAACGGATGATCTTTGAAGGAATAACAGGAAAGATTCGCCTTTCTGTCTTCTCTCCGGATATGCATGTACAGCTCAACTACCTGGGAGAGGTATTTTACACCCCACCCACCCATAAGTACATGCCCGATGAACTGGAAAGGGGGTTTAAACGTCTTGCCAATTTGCGGTTCCCGATGGTTTCCCAAATAGTAGAAGATGCAGCAAAGGATTTGATGCGTAAATCAGGGTATGAGGTATCGGATGTTCAGCCAGAAATACCAGGTGTCAGCAAAACCATTAAGGCAGTTAAAGACAACAATGAACTCCAGCTCTTTATATTCCCATCTATCGTATTTGTGTCTGAAATTCTGGAAGCATTAAAGGTGGTAACCGTTGAACATGTGGTGATAGTTCCTTCAGAGAAAAGCCCTGCCCCATTTGTAAACTTCATCAGGGAAAACATGGATAAAGTAAAGGAAAATGTTAAGATGATGATATGGGTAGTCAATTCACTGGAAAGCACTGTGAGCCCATTTATGGGGACCCCAGGGGATAAAGAGATATGGAAAAATCTTAAAGACCCTGAGAGGTCCCTCCAGGCATCCAAGAATTGGATTAAAGGGGCAGTAAGATCAAAGGTGCTAGACGAGGATTTCTAGTTTGTGAAGTATCTCTCCTACCGCGATAACAGCAGGGGAGTCATCGGGCAGATCAATCAGTGGCTTCCCTGCAAGATCGTACTCTGTAATGTTCTGATCATATGGCACTATCCCGGCCAGCTCTATTCCGTATTTTGATGCACTCTCGCTGAATACCCTTGCCTGTTCCTCTGATGCCCTATTGAGGATAACGTATATCTTATCGAAGTTTATCTCCAGACTCTCTGCCAGCTCTTTTATCAATTTTGCCGTATTAATACCCCTCTGAGTGGCATCAGTCACTATGATCATGGTATCGACACTTCTTGTCGTTCTCCTGCTTAGATGTTCCAGGCCTGCTTCACAATCAATTACTGTAACATCATAATAGCCTGAGAACTTTTCTATGGCATGTCTGAGGATGTCATTGACAAGGCAGTAACACCCAGGCCCTTCAGGACGACCGATGGCCAGGATCGAGATTTTTGGTATCTCAGCCAGGATACCCCGTATCTGATATTCCAGCATTAAATCAACGGGCAGATCGGTGGTTGGGCCTCTTCCCGGTCCTTTAACGAGTGTCTCTCTTATGTCTCCTATGGTCTTCTTAATGCTGACGCCCAATGCAGGAGGGAGGCTCGTTGCAGGATCGGCGTCAATAGCCAGAATCTTCATGTCCCTCTTCTTGAGGTGTTTTATGATGATTGTGGATACGACCGTCTTTCCTGTACCACCTTTCCCTGAAACGGCTATAACAGACTTTTTATTTGATTTCGCAAGGTCATCTTGAGGGCTTGTCATCTTCATCTCCTTGGGTTAGAGGTTAAACTTAAGCTACTAGGAATAAAAGAAGGTGTCAAGGGAAAACTATATATCTTGACATGAGGTATATGAATTTGTTATGAAATTAAAAAGTGACTGAAGTGTTTAGGATGGAGGGGAAATCTTTGAGCAAGGAGAATATCGTTATTATTGGTTCTGGTCCTGGTGGTTATGTAGGAGCCATTAGGGCTTCACAGTTAGGTGCTGAAGTTACCGTTATAGAAAAGGATGCAATCGGCGGTACCTGTCTCAATCATGGCTGTATCCCTACCAAGGCAATTCTCGCATCCGCTGAACTCTTCACCTCTATAAAGGAAGCAGAAGACTTTGGGATTTATGTTGGCGAGGTTCGAGCCGATCTCGGAAATATTATGGAACGAAAGAGTCGGGTTGTAGAAGGTCTGGGCAATGGTATACACGGGATATTCAAGAAAAGGGGTATTGGGTTTATCAAGGGTACTGCAACCTTAATTTCACCAACAAGGATCAGAGTAGAATCCCCCTCTGGGGCTGAAGAGATAAATGCCACAAAGGTTGTAATAGCAACCGGCTCAAAACCAGCCATGCTGCCTTTTCTATATCCTGAGCAGCCCGCGGTTTTAACCAGTACCGAAGCCCTTACGTTGGATAGACTGCCCAAAAGTGTCCTTATTATTGGAGGAGGGGCAATTGGATTGGAATTTGCCTCTTTCTTCAATGCCTTAGGCGTAAAGGTTACCCTGGTTGAGATGATGGATCAGATACTTCCCAGAGAGGATAAGAGGATTTCGAGACAGATGACACAGATTCTGAGGAAAAGAGGGATTAAAATCCTTGTGAAGACCGGGGTGAAGGACGTACTCTCTTACAGAGATGAAGGCATTACCTGTCTTTTGGACAACGGTGATGAGATTGCAGGGGAAAAGCTCCTTGTATCCATCGGAAGGAGCCCCAACTCTAAAGGCATTGGGTTAGAGCATCTTGGGGTTAAGCTCGATGAAAGAGGGAATATACTGGTGGATGACAGGATGGAGACAAATATCAAGGGTGTCTACGCCGTCGGGGATGTTACCGGGGGGATACTCCTCGCTCATGTGGCATCTGCTGAGGGTATTGCAGCAGTTGAGAATGCCCTGGGGATAGACTCTAAAATTGATTATTCCGTTATCCCCAGTTGCGTTTATACCTCTCCTGAGATAGCCAGTGTTGGTCTGACAGCAGATGAGGCACGGGCATCAGGGGTAGAGGTTAAAACAGGGTGGTTTCCCTTTTCGGCATCCGGTAAAGCCATGGCCATGGGGCAGGCTGTTGGTTCAGTCCAGTTGGTGGTGGAAAAGGGTACAGAAAAGATTGTGGGTGGTCAGATCATAGGTCCCCTTGCAACAGAACTGATCCATGAGATTGCTTTGGCCATTAAACTGGGGATAACAGCAAAAGAGTTGAGTGCCACTATTCATGCCCACCCTACCCTGTTTGAGAGCGTGATGGAAGCTGCCCATAGTGTATATGGAAAGGCGATCCATGTATTTTAAGATGGGTAAATCATGGACAACCCTGTCATTTTTTTGTTCAAACACTCGGGCAAGGAGTCTTATATTCAGATTCAGGGAGAGCTTAGTCCCAAAACGGTTTACGATATCTATTCTTTCCTGAGCGACTCTCTTTCTCCTCACTGTCAGCATCTGACCATCGATCTTAAAGAAATTGACCAATATACAACCTTTGGCACCTTTTTGCTTTCGAGTGTTGTACGGGAGTTAAAAAAAACGATTCAATCAATAAGGATACTTGGGATTTCATCGGGGCAGGAAGGCAACTTCAAAAATCTGGGAATGCTGAATCTGCCTGAATATAACCCATCATGTGGTTTTGAAGGGACAACCTCTTTGATGGAAGGATGAAACCAGGTCTAAAATTTCATATTTAGGAGGGACAAAATGAACTTTAACGAGGTTAGAAGAATGGCTAAGGATCTGGGTGTAAAGACAGCCAGAATGACAAAGGCAGATGTAATCCGGGCAATTCAACGAGCAGAAAACAACATTGAGTGCTATGCCACAGGCAGGGTTAACGACTGCTATGAGGACTTGTGTTTATGGAAAAGTGAGTGTCTTTCCATAAACAATAATGGAAAAGCTATCCTGAAATGATTTTATATGCTAGCTTCCAGTCATTGCGAGCCCTGACAAGTCGGGGCGAAGCAATCTCAGGGCAAGGCACAGAGATTGCTTCACTTTGTTCGCAATGACAAATTGGGCATTTTTCAAAGGTCTCTCATAACCTCTTCATCAACTTATGAAGCTCGTTCAAAGGACTGTAAAGGAAAGGGCAAATGAAAAATCTTGAGATCGCAAGGATATTCAACAACATCGCCGATCTCCTGGAGATCAAGGGAGATAACTCTTTTAAGATAAGGGCTTACAGAAGGGCAGCGTTAAATCTTGAGAGTATTGCGGAAGACCTGGCTACCATCTCTGCCAGAGGAGACCTCAGAGAGATTCCTGGTATTGGGAAAGACCTTTCCCCGAAGATCGAGGAGTACCTCCGAATAGGCTCCATGAGCTATTATGAGGAGCTAAGGAGGGAAATACCGGAAAGCCTCCTCGATCTTGTGGCCATTCAGGGAGTTGGTCCCAAAAAGGCCAAACTCTTCCATGATACCCTTGGGATAACGAGTGTTGATGAACTCCAGGATATGGCACAGTCTCACCAACTCCAGGGTATCCCTGGAATCAAGGAGAAGACCGAAGAGAATATACTGCGGGGTATTGCTTTCCACAAACAAGGGGTTGGAAGGATGACCCTGGGATATGCTATGGTCATATCGAAAAGGGTAACCGATCAACTCAGAGAGATTCCCGGTGTGGAACAGATAGATTCTGCCGGAAGCCTGAGACGCCGGATGGAGACTATTGGCGATATTGATATCCTGGTATCGTCGAGTTCACCACATGAGGTCATGGATACATTCATCCATCTGCCGGAGGTCAGGCAGGTACTGGGAAGGGGAACGACTAAGTCAAGCGTTCTCACTCAGGAAGGCTGCCAGATGGACATCAGGGTGGTGAAGAAGGATCAGTATGGTGCGGCTTTAGCCTATTTTACCGGCTCCAAAGCCCACAATATCCGAATCCGGGAGATGGCTCTCAGGAAAGGATTCAAAATAAACGAATACGGCATCTTTGATGAGAAATCCGGCGACAGGATAGCAGGAGAAAAGGAGGAGGACATTTACCGACTCCTGGGCATTCCTTTAATACCTCCGGAACTTCGGGAAGACCGGGGAGAAATCGAAGCTGCCCTTAAGGGTACTCTTCCAAACCTTATTCAAAAAAAGGACATTAAGGCTGACCTTCATGTCCACAGCCGTTACAGCGACGGGGCACATTCCATCAGAGAGATTGCAGAAGGGGCAATGAAGATGGGCTACGAGTACGTGGCCATTACTGATCACTCCCAGTCCTTAGGGG
>PFIF01000200.1 GCA_002782605.1 Deltaproteobacteria bacterium CG_4_8_14_3_um_filter_43_13
CATCCAGCTTTCCCATTTTCAGACCTCCTTTATTTGATGAAACGTAAATTTATGCCAATATCGTTTTTCGCTTATCACCTTTAATTGTTTATTTTGAAAAAAATAATTCCTTTGGAACAAACATCAATAGGATTTTTAGTGTGCCCATCTGTATGAAGTGCAAAATAAGTAGCTCAAAGAGTATACAAACCATCATAATATGAGTAAATTTACTATTTAGAGAGCCATAAGTCAACAAAAAAAATTAAATTTGCTCTCACGGAACACAGACTAAAAAAATATTGACAATGTATGGAATATGGTTTAAATTTTCCACTTCGTTTAAGTTAAAAGGTAGGATACAGGATGAAAGGATATATAGAGATTGATCAGGAGCTTTGTAAGGGGTGTCAGATTTGCATAGCTTTTTGTCCGAAAGATTCAATTTCTCCGTCCGATAAACTGAATGCCAACGGCTACTTGCCGGTTCGCTTTAATAGTGATGGTGATTGTACCGGCTGTGCAACCTGTGCAGTTGTGTGCCCTGATGTGGTAATAGAGGTGTATCGTGACTAAGGTTCTCATGTACGGAAATGCTGCAATTGGGGAAGCGGCCATTCGAGCTGGCTGCCAGTGCTATTTTGGCTACCCGATTACCCCTCAAAATGAACTTACCGAATATATGGCAACCAATTTGAGCAGAAGGAAAGGATGCTCCTTTGTTCAGGCCGAGAGTGAGGTCTCTGCCATAAACATGGTATACGGAGCCAGTCTGGCCGGAGTACGTACAATGACATCTTCTTCCAGTCCCGGAATCAGTCTTAAACAGGAAGGGATCTCCTATCTCGCTGCTTGCGAGCTTCCTGCTGTTATTGTCAACATTTCCAGAGGCGGACCCGGTTTGGGAAGTATATCCGCAGCCCAATCGGATTACTTCCAGTCTACCCGGGGCGGAGGTCATGGAGACTACCGTACAATAGTCCTGGCGCCATCATCAGTACAGGAATTAGCAGACCTAACTCACCGTGCCTTTGATCTTGCTGACAAGTACCGGATTCCCGTGATCATTCTGGGGGATGGTATGCTGGGGCAGATGATGGAGCCTTTGGAGTTTAAATATGATGCCCCATCAGAATTGCCGGTCAGAAGCGATGCACTGAGAGGAGCGAAAGGACGGCCAAGCAGAATTGTTAAAACCTTTACCTCAAGGCCGACGGAGTTGGAAGAGCTTAACTGGAGTCTGTTCAGAAGATACCGTTTGATCGAGAAAGAAGAAACCACTTATGAGATATATCTGGTCGAAGATGCTGAGTTGGTAGTAGTCGCCTTTGGAGCATCTGCCCGAATTGCAAAAGGGGCGATAAGGAATGCACGGGCAAATGGTTTGAAGGTGGGAATGTTTAGGCCGATCACTCTCTGGCCGTTTCCTTATGAAAAAATCAGCGAATTGACTCAAACAACAAAACATTTTCTTGTCTTTGAGATGAACATGGGACAGATGATAGAAGATGTAAAACTGGCAGTGGAAGGGAAAAGGGAGATATCCTTTTACGGAAGGCCAGGAGGTGTAATTCCTACTCCTAGCGAGGTTCTTCGAGTAATCACCCGTCTTTATTATCAGAAAGGTCTAAAAATAGAGAAGTGAAGAAGGTATACAGACGACCTAAATCATTGAAGAGGGCTGCGTTCCATTACTGCCCGGGATGTGGGCATTCCATCGTTCACCGGCTCCTAACCGAGGTGTTCGACGAGATGAATATTCAGGACAAGGTCATCGGTATTCCACCTCCCGGATGCTCGGTTTTTGCATACCACTATCTTGATATTGATATGGCGGAATCGGCTCATGGGAGAGGGGCGGCTGTGGCCACGGGGCTTAAAAGGGCATATCCTAATGCACTGGTGTTCACTTATCAGGGAGATGGCGATCTGGCTGCTATCGGTACGGCTGAAACTATACATGCCGCCAACAGAGGGGAACGTATAACCTCTATTTTCATCAACAACGCTGTTTACGGAATGACCGGGGGGCAGATGGCGCCAACTACTCTTTCCAATATGAAGACTACTACCACTCCGTATGGACGAGATACGAGATTAGAGGGGTATCCTGTCAGGATGAGTGAAATGGTGGCTCTGGTCAAAGGCGCGGTTTATATCGAGCGGACTGCCGTGAATTCACCGGCCAATATCAAGAAGACTAAAAAGGCTATCCGCAAAGCCTTTCAAGCACAGATCGATGATCTTGGTTATTCTCTAGTAGAGATACTCTCTCCTTGTCCTACCAATTGGAAGATGAATCCGCTGGAATCATGGCATTGGGTCGAAAACGAAATGACGAAGGAGTTTCCCCTGGGTTTAATTAAGGATACTACTAGAACAAAAGAGACTACCGGTAAAAGAGATGCTGATTAAAACAATATTTGCAGGTTTTGGTGGACAGGGTGTTCTTTCCATGGGGCTCAATCTGTCCCAGGCAGCAATGTCGGAGGGGAAACATGTAACTTACTTGCCCTCTTACGGTGCCGAAGTTCGCGGCGGTACCGCCAATTGTACAGTCGCCATATCCGATGAAGAGATTGCATCTCCAGTCGCTTCTTCCCCGGATTTTGTGGTGGCCATGAATCAGCCCTCCCTGGTGCGATTTCAAAACCAGATCCAATCAGGTGGACTCCTATTCATCAATTCTTCTATAACGGAACCCGTAGTTTCAAGGGGTGATATCGAGGTTATAGAAGTTCCGGCAAGTGATATTGCTGAAGAACTCAAAAGTCCAAAGTCGGCAAACATGGTGATGATGGGGGCATTCAGCAAAAAGACTAATCTGGTTTTACTTTCCACTTTAATTGAAGTATTGAAAAATACTTTTAAGACTAAAAAAATGCTGATCGATATTAACAAAAAGGCATTGATGGCAGGGTACGATTTATTTTAGATGCTTTTCAATCGGGAGTGACCTATGAGTGTTAAACAGGTTTCTATTACTTTGGATAATATACCGGGCCAGTTTCTGCGTGTGAGCGAACATCTGGGGGCAGAAGGAATCAATATCAGAGCCATTTCGGTAGCCGATACCTCCGAAGTCAGCACCGTGCGATTTGTAACCGATAATCCTCAAAAGACCATAAATGTTTTAAAAAGTCATGGATATTCTGTTAGGGAACGAGATGTAATAGCGGTGGAAATCCCTGATCATCCCGGTGCCCTTCAAGCTGTGCTTAAACCCCTGAAGACGTCCAATATCAATGTTCTGTATCTTTACACCTTTTTGGGCAAAGGAGAGAGCGGACAGTCTATTGTTATTGTGGGCGTGGACAAGACGGAAGAAGCGATAAAGGTTTTGGAGAAGAACTGGGTACACACCTTTGGAGAAGAGATATATTCACTGTAACGTAAAGGAAATAGCTTTATCTGGATTGGACCAACCCAGCTCGAGGCAACTAAGATTAATAATATGGGCATATAACCAAGATGGAGAACTGATGTGAATTTATTATCTATTATAGGAAATACACCACTTATAGAATTGTCCAATATAAATGAAAATCCTAATGTGAGGATTCTGGGTAAATTTGAGGGAGCCAATCCTGGAGGTTCGGTTAAGGATCGGCCTGCTTACTATATGGTGCAAAAAGCAGAAGAATCTGGGGAATTAACCAAAAATAAAATAATCCTTGAACCAACATCCGGAAATACAGGGATTGGTTTGGCGATGATAGCAGCTGCAAAGGGGTATAGCATTAAGCTTTTAATGCCGGAATGTGTCAGTACCGAGAGACAGTATATCCTGGGAGCTTTTGGAGCTGAAGTTATACTCACTCCTGCGAAAGAGGGGACTGATGGTGCTATAAAAAGAGCCCATCAGATAATTGATAATGAGCCTTATAAGTACTATATGCCCAATCAGTTTGATAACCCCAGCAATGTCCTTGCTCATTACGAGACGACTGGTCCTGAAATTTTATCTCAGACGAATGGAGAGATTGATGTGTTTGTTGCCGGCATGGGGACAACCGGGACTATAATGGGTGCCGGAAAGTATCTGCGGGAACATAAACCAGATATAAAAATAGTAGGGGTTGAGCCGGTAATGGGACACACAATACAGGGGCTGAAGAATATGGGAGAATCTATTGTCCCCAGGATATACAATCCAGAGAAGCTTGATGAGAAGATTGTTATCAATGATGGTGAGGCATTTGATATGACGAGGAAGCTTGTTACAGAAGAGGGCATTTTTGTTGGCATGTCAAGCGGAGCAGCAATGGCGGGAGCGTTTAATATTGCAAGGAACATGGATTCTGGGGTAATTGTTGTGATACTCCCTGATAGGGGAGATCGTTACTTGAGCACTACCCTTTTTAGATCTATATGCGGGAAATGCCCTCCTTAATTTCCCCTATTATTGCTATCCAAAAGAAAGGTTACCGGCCCGTCATTTAATATATACACATCCATCTTAGCTTGAAACTTACCAGTGGATACTATTGCGTTGTTGTTTTTTATTTGTGAAACAAAGTATTTATATAATGTTTCGGCTTTTTCAGGTGCGGCTGCATTTGCAAATGATGGCCTTCTCCCTTTTCGACAGTCACCCAGAAGGGTGAACTGGGAGATAACCAGTATCTCTCCGTTTATATCTTTTACTGATAGGTTCATTTTTCCATAAGGGTCATCAAAAATCCGTAGGTTTATTATCTTAGATACCAGGTAATCCGCATCGTTTTGGGTATCTTCTTTTTCAATCCCCAGAAACACAAGTATGCCTTTCCCGATTTTACCTATCAGTTTATCACCAATTGATACCCTGGAATCTTTGACCCTCTGGATTACAACCTGCATTCATATCCTAAAGCCTTCATTATGCTAGACACTTCTCTTTGAGGCTTTTAATGGGTTTATCATCTTCTGGGCTACCGTGCTTTCTTTTTTAATATGTGTGGCAAAATTGCAGTCGCCAACTCTCCATTTGCTTGCAGGATCAGCGCATGATATGCAGAATTTCCCCGAAGAGTAATCTTGAATCCTGTCACATCCCTCGCAGGAGTTGACAATTGGATAACATTTTCCCCCATTAAAAGAGCAGCCTTTCTTCTTCATAAATATACAGTTTACACCGACTTTAACAGTTTGACAAACCAATTTCTAATTCCTCCAATCTTCTATTATTGTTATTAGACAACATGAATTTTGACAAAAAAAGCCGAATCACCTTTGACTCCTAAGCCGTAAAAGTTATGATCGGCAACTCGGCAGTCCTAATTATTAAAATTTATTATGAGGCAAAAACCTTAAAGCCGTAAAATTAGTCTTTTCTTTTACCAAACCTAATTTTTTTTGTCAAGTAAAATGTAAAAATGAACCCCTATACTGTATCTTTAATAAACGGATTAAGATCCTTCTCCTGTTTCACCGTAGAGGTTGAGGCATATCCATAGTTGTGGCCTGGCATTATTATGGTTTCATCTGGAAATGTCAGAAGTTTTGTCTTAATGGATCCTAGAAGAACTGGCCACGACCCTCCAGGGACATCTGTTCTTCCCACACCTCCCACAAAAAGGGTGTCTCCTGTAAAGAGATAACCGTTTAAATGTAGGGTAATCCCTCCTGGCGAATGCCCTGGTGTGAGTATTACATTGAGGCTTAATTTCCCAATATTAATGGTATCCCCTTCTTTAACAGTAATGTCTGCTGGCGGGGATGGTTTGGATGCAAACATAGAAAGAAGAAAACTCGGCTGCTTCGTAAGAAGGTCCCTTTCATTTTCATGTATTACTATCTTGGCACCTGTTTTTGCGATCATATCGGCATTGCCCATAGTGTGGTCTATGTGGGAATGGGTATTGACAATGTACTTTATATGGATCCCATTTTCATTGCTGATAGAGATTATTCTATCGGTCTCGGAGGCAGGATCAATTACCAAACCTTCTCCAGTCTCCTTGCATCCCACTATGTACGCAAAGACTGCCAAATTCCCAACCTCCAATTGTTTTACAAACATAATTACCCCCTTTTGATTTCAACAGAACCCTTTTTTATATATCTCTTTAAGCCCCTCAACCAGGACAAATCTTCCCAACGGCACTACCTCGCAAGGAATGGATTCAATAAAGAGCCTGTTCTCACATAATCCTCCACTGAGATACATCTTTTCTGGCTTACCCGTAAAATGATAAACATTCATGGCAATCCCTTTGACAAATTTTGCCAGGGCATTCTCTTCGTCCCCTGTTTTTATTATTTCGTCGAATATTCTGGATATACCAATAAGCCCGCATGTGACAGGATAGCCGTTCTCTGGTAGTTCAAGTCTGTTGCAGTCGATGTTGTAATACATTTCTAGAAGTTCTATGGCAAAACCCTGAGATGCTCCGCATTCCTGATTCCACCCGGTCTCTACAAATCGTCCGTCTCTATAGAGCACATACTTGATATCCCTGCTCCCTACATCTACAAGAAGGAAATCCTTTTCATCTATCAATCTGAGACCACCTTCGGAGAGGGCTATCAGTTCATTAACATACCTATTTGACCTCTTTTCAGCATTATGCCCACAGGCAAAGTCCGCTATTATTTCTCCGGGCACTTCCTTTGTTTTTATGATCTTCACAGAACTGTCTATAATCTTCGACCAGGTACTGCCAAAATCGGCGAAGACTGTCATCCCTAAGTCCCCCTTAAATAGAGAAACGCCTCTATCTGGGCTTTCACTGAAGCGGTAAGTCTCCCATCACAATCCACATAAAGGCCTCGGTAAACCCTGGCCAGGTTTTTTGCCAGAAGGTTCTTGGAACAGAATGTCTGGGCATAGAAAACCGTAGGGATATCCTTCTCCACATAGCATTCTATCTCCAGGTCATCTGGAGTACCATTTTCAAAGCATCGTGTCCACCCAAATATCCTTGTTCCTTCTGGAAAAAGGTCAAATATCCCTGTATCCCA
>PFIF01000261.1:0-751 GCA_002782605.1 Deltaproteobacteria bacterium CG_4_8_14_3_um_filter_43_13
CAACGGACAACGAACAACGAACAACGGACAACGAACAACGAACATGACCAATCTATACGCCCGCGAGTTAGATGCAAAAAGGTTGGCAGACGAGTTTAAACAGAAGAATGAGGTCGTAATAAAAAAACTGGCGGATAGGGGAACCTATTTCGACAAGCAGGACATTGCCGAATTTTTCGACCTTTCACTGCCGGGCATGGATGAGGTCATGGCCATTATCGAGATGGCCAATATCTTAGAAGATGGAAGCTATGACATCCTGATAGTGGATACCGCCCCTACCGGGCACACCGTTCGGATGCTCAGCCTTCCCGAACAGATGCTGAAATGGATTGAGTTAATGGAGTTAATGCAGCAAAAGCACCGTTACATGAGTACTCATTTTACAGAAAAGAGGTATGTGAAAGATGAGTGCGATATTTTTCTCGATAAACTCTCCTCGGATATTGAGAGAGTTAAAAAGTTGCTCTCGAACGGGCAGACAACCCGGTTTGTACCTGTCATGATTCCTGAACCGATGAGCATTTATGAAACAGAAAGACTGATCAGCTCTTTAGAGAAGATCCATGTCCCGGTGAGGGAAGTTGTTGTAAACCGTGTGGCTGAAACGGAGGGGTGCCTGTTTTGCAGGTCCAGAAGAGAAGATCAGGAACAGCCCCTAACAGAAATCAAGGATGCCTTTTCCAAATATGATTTGATCAGGGTTCCCCTATTCCCCAATGAGATCCGCTTGGTCCAAGGGCTGACAGAG
>PFIF01000261.1:804-6854 GCA_002782605.1 Deltaproteobacteria bacterium CG_4_8_14_3_um_filter_43_13
TCAGGCGGATGAAGAACCTCAGGACTATCTGGCCCTCAATCCCTCTCTGGAATTTATTCTATTCGGCGGCAAAGGGGGGGTGGGTAAGACCTCCCTTGCTTCTGCCACTGCCCTTCATTTGGCAAAGCGCAATCCTGAGAAAAAGGTTCTTGTCTTCTCCACAGACCCTGCCCATTCATTGTCCGATTCCTTTAAGTTAACCATTGGGGATAAGATCACGCCAATACAGTGGTCAGGGGTCAGTGATCAGTCGTCAGTCGTCAGTCGTCAGTCGTCAGTGGTTGGTAGCAACGGACAACGGACAATAGACGATACTAATCTTTTCGCCCTGGAGATTGACGCGGATAAGTTGCTCAAAGATTTCAAAGAGGAGTTCAAGAAAGACATAGAAGAAGTGTTTGACAAATTTATGGGTGGCGGTGTTGATATAAAATTCGACCGTGAGGTGATGACGGGACTCCTCACCCTTGCGCCCCCGGGTCTTGACGAGATCATGGCCCTGGATAAAATCATGGACCTGAGAGAGGAAGGAAAATTTGATCTCTTTCTCCTGGATACTTCGCCCACCGGTCACCTTCTCCGCTTTTTAGAACTCCCAGATATGGTCAGGGAATGGTTGAAGGCATTTTTTAGGTTGTTGTTGAAATATAGAGGAATGGTCAGGCTGACCGGGGTAGCTGGAAAGGCCTTGGCCCTTTCCAGGAATGTCAGGAGGATTCAAGAGGTACTGGTGGATGCCAAAAGAACGGCTTTTATCGCGGTCACCATCTCCGAGGCCATGGGCTTCCTTGAGCTGGAACGGCTTATAGAGGCGCTGAAGAATGCAAAGATCCCGTGTGAACATATTGCAATCAACATGGTCGTTCCCCATACAGATTGTGATT
The DNA here is from genome assembly GCA_002782605.1 of Deltaproteobacteria bacterium CG_4_8_14_3_um_filter_43_13. Taxonomy (GTDB): domain Bacteria; phylum Desulfobacterota; class UBA8473; order UBA8473; family UBA8473; genus UBA8473. The sequence continues at coordinate 1,689 of PFIF01000261.1, forward strand.
TTTGCTTCTCCAGAAGGGCGGAGCAGCAGGGATATATCAAGCAGATTCACTCAAGATTTCCCGGCTATAGCGTCACAAAAGTGCCCCTCTTTTCCCACGAGGTCCGGGGGGAAGGTGATTTAGGAAAGATGGCCGAAATTGTGTTTGGCGATGGCAAGCTTGCTTGAGAATTACTACTCAGGTTTTTAGGCTGAAGGCTGAAGGCTGTTAGTCACGCATTGACCGAATCAAGGCGCTCAGAACCTTCTCGGTCTCCACCATTTTCGAGTCGCATTCGGGAACATCCAACTCAAATACAATTTCCTATTTTTTCCTACAGACTAACTGCCTACAGACTATCTACCTGAGCAGTTACAAAAGGGGTTCGGTTCAATTGATCCCCAGGATAGTATACTCTTTAACCCCAGCAGGAACTTTAATCTTAACCGATTCCCCTACTTCCTTTCCAATAAGTGCCCTGGCTATTGGAGAGTGAACAGAGATCTTCCTCTGTCGTGGGTCAGCCTCATCAGCCCCTACTATCTGATACTTTAGTTCATTTCCATCGTTTTCATCTCTAAGGTGGACTACTGTACCAAATACAACCCTGTTTGTATCATTTTCACAGGTATCAATCACCTCGGCCCGGGAAAGTTTGTCTTCTATATCCCGAATTCGACCTTCAATCAAAGACTGCTTTTCCTTTGCTGCGTCATACTCTGCATTTTCAGATAGGTCACCATGCTCTCTGGCTATTGCAATTTCGTTAATAATCTTGGGCCTCTCTTTAGCCTTTAATCGACGCAGTTCTCTTGTTAATGATTTGTGTCCTTCTCTGGTCATGGGGACTTTTCCGCTCATGTATTGCTCCCCCCTACCCTTTTCATCACTTTTAACATGGTATCTCCTGCACCCTCATAAATCCGAATGTGGGAAGCCCTATCCATATGAGTAGGTTCTCGATTGATTATCACGAGTTTTGCACCAGCATTAACTGCATATGTAGGCATGTACGCCGCAGGATAAACAACCAGGGAAGAACCAATAACAATGAAAAGATCGCATTTAGCTGAACGAGCTGTAGCTTCGTTTAATTCCCCGTGAGGAAGCGTTTCTCCAAAGAAGACTCCATCGGGTTTTAGAATTCCCCCACACTTTTCACAACTCGGGTCATCTAACCCCTGCTTTACCCTGTTGATAACATTCTCCAGAGGGTACCGTTTCTTGCAGCCAAGACAAACCGCATGCACCATATTGCCATGAAGCTGAAATACCTTGTCTTCAGAATTGCCGGCTTTTTGATGCAATCCATCTACGTTTTGTGTAATGACACAGTCCAATTTACCCATCTTTTCTAATTCGGCAATTGCGTAATGGGCAGGATTAGGGTTAGTATCAGCCATTAATCCGCTCTCTTCAAGCATCCCATACATCTTCTTTCTTGCTTCCTTGCTGCTAACGAATTTCTGATAGGTAAAATCTTCTGGATCATATTTCGTCCAAATACCATCAGGGCTTCTGAAATCAGGGATACCAGACTCAGTACTCACACCAGCCCCTGTGAAAACAACAATCCTCTTAGACTTAATGATCAAATCTGCCAACTGGGCTATGAGTAATTCCAAGTTTGAATCTTCTTTCATCGCCATGTCCACTCCTTTTTTATATTTTTTAACTGCTCAGGCACAAAGTGGCAAAGGCACATAGGCACAAAGCAGAGTGGGGTCGTTTCGTTGTTTTTTCCTACTTTGTGCCTTTGGTGCTCTGTGCCTCTGTGCCTACCTGAATAGTTACGTTACATTAGCTTTAATATACTCTATCATTGGTCCAGTCAATGTCCCGGCTGTAAATACCTCATTTACCCCCATATCTTTAAGTACAGGGATATCCTCCAGGGGTATAACCCCTCCAATTATAAATAAAACACCATCTATTCTTTTCTCTTTAAGCAGCTTCATTATCCTTGGAGTGAAGGTAATGTGTTCCCCAGAGAGGCAACTCAACCCAATGACATCAACATCTTCTTCTATAGCAGCCCTCACTACGTTCTCAGGGGTTTGAAACATTCCCAAGTAAACAACCTCCATCCCGGCCTCTTTAAGAAGGGATGAAACCACTTTTGCCCCCCTATCATGACCATCCAGACCAACCTTTGTAATTAAGACCTTTATCTTACGTTCTGATTCCATGCTAAGCCCCTTTCTGGATTCTGACTCCTGACTTCTGACTTCTGACTTCTGCATTATCTTGCCAAAGAGCTCCTTTTCCTTTGCTCTCATAACCTGTGCCTCAGCACCTGATCTTTCATGATCGTAGCCAAGAAGATGCAAAATACCATGGATAAGGAAAAAATCTATCATCTCTTCTAAGGAAATTTCACTTTCCTCAGCCTGACGTTTCGCAGTTTCTACTGAAATAACCACATCACCTAAAACATGGGGATTAATTCCAACGAAGTTCCCCTCTGCCATAGGAAAAGAGATAACATTAGTCGGGCCGCTTCTTCCAAGATACTGTTTATTTATCTTTTCTATTCGGATATCATCAACCATAAGGATACTTATTTCGCAATTAGGACATCCCAAGTCTTTTAAGATCTTTCTCGCCGTTTTTCTTATCCTCGACTCGCTTATTTCTATCTTCTTTTGTTGATTTCTTATCAATATCATTAAGCTTCTTCTTTCCTTCAGTTTCTTTATAAGCCGGCTCCGGATAGTTTACCCTGTGGTGGAATATCCCCGTTAGTATCTTATTGAAACTTTTAGCTATTTCATTCAAATCCTTCAGGGTCAACTCACATTCGTTTAGCTGTCCATCTGCAAATACATTGTTGATAATCCTATGAACCATCCCCTGGATTCGGGATGGCGATGGGTCGGGAAGGGTCTTGGATGCAGCTTCTACAGCATCGGCAAGCAACACAAGCCCTGCCTCCTTAGTTTGGGGCTTGGGCCCTGGATACCTGTAATCCTTTTCATCTACCGGATAAAGCTCTGGATTCTCTTTATGTTTGGCCTTTTGATAAAAGAAATTAATAAGGCTGGTCCCATGATGTTGTCGTATAATGTCTATTATCGGTTGTCCAAGCCTGCTTTCCTTGGCCATTTCCACTCCATCTTTAACATGGGATACCAAAATCAAACTGCTCATACTTGGAGCCAACTTTTCGTGTTTATTCTCACTGCCTGTTTGGTTTTCTATAAAGTATAATGGTTTATTTATCTTTCCAATATCATGGTAGTAAGCGCTTACCCTGGCCAGAAGTGGGTTTGCATTAATAGCCTCTGCCGTTGCCTCAGCCAGTGTTCCAACAATTATACTATGGTGATAAGTGCCCGGGGCCCGTACTATTAGTTCTCTCAGTTTAGGACTGTCAAGATTTGCCAGTTCAAGCAATTTAATATCTGTCGTATAGCCAAAGAGTGCTTCAAATAAAGGCGTAGTTCCAATTACTATAAATCCAACAAGAAGTCCGCCAAGAAAGCCAAAAGCAATGTCAAAAACTGTCGCAACGGTAAATAAGGAACCTTTAATCATATTAATAGAAAATATGGTTATCACATTTGTCAGACCGACTATAGCGCCGGCCTTTATCAGAGTTGTTCTAAACTTGGTGAGGATTACACCATGAGCAGCTATGATACTGCCGAAAAGGGAATATATAAAAAATTCCAGTCTATTTTCGAATAGTATCCCGGATAAGATTGATATCATAATAGAAAAGATCAAAGCAACTCTAACATTTAATAAAACACTTATAAGCATTGCCCCAGAGGCTATAGGAATCACATAGAGGCAGGAATCAAAAGGTAGAAGAGGGAAGCTGTTGCTTACAGCTTCACAGATCAGGATGGCGAGTTTTACAAATAAAACAACCATCCCCATGGTTATAGTTAATAAAAAAAGGTCCCTGTTATTAATTGAAATCCCTTTAACATTCTTGAGTGAGAAATTATACAGGAGATAACAGAGCAAAACCACCAAAAGAACAATCCCAAGGGACGTTAATACTAAATTGTCGTACTTCTTTGCTCTTTGAAATACCTTCAGTTTGACCAGGTGTTCATTCTTTATTCTCTCTCCTTCCCGTACTATTATTTCTCCCTTTTTAACCTGATAAAAAACCGGTTTAACACTCTCTCTTACTATACTTCTTCTCAGTTCTGTATCATTCTTGTTAAAGGTTAAGTTAGGCTCTATCAGCCTTTGAGAGATTGTTGTTACAGTTTTTCTTAATGAACCCTCTAAACCACCCAGAATCTTATTTGAACTTACCTCGATGGCTTTTTTGGCATCTTTTAGATCCATTATCGACAATATATCATTCGCCTTTAGCTCCTCTTTCGTCTCGATATTCCTTATAATAATTCCACTGTCCTTTTCTTTATACAGAAGTTTCTTATTGCCAACTATCTCCCTCTCTAATGGTGCACTTATCAGTATACGTACATATCTTTCTATGCTCTTGTTAAACCGATACCTTTCCAATGCCCCAAATTCCTCATCATTAATGTCTACCAATGTCTTCTGAAATTCATCCCTCCTGGCATTAATCTGGACCCTGAAAGGGGCTAAGTTGAGTTTCGTTGTTTTAACCGCATCTCTCCTTCTAATCTCATTACCGATCTCTTTATAGAGGTCCCTCATCAAGGTAAAAGAAGAAGCCAGTCTTCTTCGAATCTCACCAGACATATTTGGATCAAAGTCGTAAACTACAATTACGCCTTTTTCTGCTTCTTTAATCCTCTGGTCTGTTGATTCTTTATCCTCAATAAGGAGATCCTGGGGAGATTTTATGTTTTTTGAGGCAATATCACCTGGTTCATAGTGTATGGAAGGTAACTCAGCGTTTGGATACAGGAAAAAAGTTACAAATACACCCAATAAGATAGCCATCAACCATCTTTGAAATAAAGGGTTCTTAAATATTTCAAAACTAGATGTCCTAAAAGATGAAATAAGCAATTCCGCTTTCTTTTTTTTCTCTCCGTTTGTAGCTGCCACTGTGGTTTCCTTAATAGTCTTGCAGTTCAGACACCAGACTTCAGACTTTTCTGTAACCGTTCACGGTTCTCAGTTTACCGTTCACGGTTAATTACAACAGCAGGCTTAAGCCCGCTGTTATATAAAGCTTGGAGCATTTTTGCCAACTGTTAACTGCAAACCATAAACTGTGAACGGATACCC
>PFIF01000099.1:0-4549 GCA_002782605.1 Deltaproteobacteria bacterium CG_4_8_14_3_um_filter_43_13
AAGCCATAAGAGAGTCTCTTGGCTCAGAGCCAACCCCTGAGGAGATTTTCTATTATATCTATGCTGTACTTTACTCTCCCACTTATCGCAAACGCTACGAGGAATTTCTGAAGATAGACTTTCCCCGGATTCCTATGCCTGCTGATTATGAATCTTTCAAGGCTTTAAGTAACCTCGGCAGAGAACTCATTGACCTCCATTTGCTGAAACATCATGCTCTTGATGAAACATGGATTGGTTTTCCACAAAGCGATTCCAATAAAGTAGAAAAGGTTTACTATGATGAAAACACCCGGAGAGTCTACCTCAATAAAGAACAGTACTTTGAGGGCATTTCGAAAGCGGTATGGGAATACCGTATCGGCGCCTATCAGGCGATGGAGAAATACCTGAAGGATAGAAAAGGACGAAAATTATCCCTGGATGAGATCAACCATTATATGAAGGTAGCCAGGGCAATCAGACTTACGATTGAGCTGCAAGAAAAGATCGATGATATTTATAGAAAAGATTTTACCATGATCCTGTAGGAGGGGCAGGACTTGCCCCTGCCCTCAAGAAAGGGCAACCACAAGGGTTGCCCCTACAATTTTAAGGAAGGAAAATTATCCGGCAAAGACCTTCTGGAGAGTAGCCGAAAAAACATAAAAGGAAATCTATGAATCAGGAAACAAAGCCTAAATTTAAGATAAGCATCCTGCTTTTTGTTGCAACTCTGGCTACAACAATGATTGCCGGTGCAATTCAGCAGGGGGTAAATCCCATAGAGACCCCTTTTAAAATCGTGAAGGGTATGCCCTTTGCTTTGACATTGATATTTATTCTACTGTCCCATGAATTGGGTCATTATATTATGTCCAAAAAACACAACATCAATGTTACCCTCCCCTACTTTATTCCAGCCCCATCGTTTATCGGAACCTTCGGGGCATTTATAAAGATGAAATCACCCTTACTGGACAGAAAAACCCTATTGGATGTAGGCGCCAGTGGCCCACTGGTTGGAACTATTATTTCCATCCCCTTTCTTATCATAGGCTTGAAGCTGTCTGAAGTAAAAATAGCAATTGAGCCTGGTGGCGCAGCCCTGGGTTCTTCGATCCTTTTCTCCCTTCTTGCCAAACTCACGCTTGGTTCTCTCCCGGAAAGTTACGATATTATTCTACATCCCATAGGGTTTGCCGGATGGATAGGGTTATTGGTTACTTCACTGAACCTTCTACCTGTAGGACAGCTTGATGGAGGGCATGTGGCATACGCAGTCCTGGGAGAAAAACACGAAAGGCTTTCTACAATCACCGTTTTCTTCCTCTTTGCCCTGGGATTCTTTGGCTGGAAGGGATGGTTTATCTGGGGGGCTTTGCTCCTGGTAATGGGGATAAAACACCCTCGTCCACTTGATCAATGGACACCGCTGGATAGTAAGAGGAAGATCATAGGATGGATAACCCTGATTACATTCATTTTAACCTTTACTCCAACGCCGTTTGCATATATTTAGAGAGCTTTGAAGAAGTATCCCTGAGAGCGAATTGCATAGATTTTTTGGTGAACCCATCTTGGCGAGCGTAATGTAGAAAATTCACATGTTTGAGCCCGAAGGGCGAGTTTGTGAATTTTCAATGAAGCGAGCTTAGATGGGTCAAAAAATGTATGCTGAAGCGAAAAGGGGTACTTTTTCAAAGCTCTCTGACTACTGACAACGGACGACTTGTTTAAAGAAATGAAACTATCAAAAGGATACGCTAAGATACTAACCATCTCCATCATTGCCTTCTGGTTGGTAATGATGGGGTTGCTGGTCAAAAGGACCTACTTTCACATCCCGGAATTCTCCCAGACCCCGGTTCTGGCAGATACTGATAAAGCCGACCTGATCTCAGGTGAGGAATGGATGGGTATCTATATGGGCAAGGATAAGATCGGATACAGTGTCACAAATATCCAGAAAGGGAATGACATCTATCTGGTCTCAGAGAGGACTTTAATGAGACTAAATGTGATGGGTAGCCCTCAGGAGATAACGATCCTTACAAACGCTATCCTTGACAGGGATTTTTCTATAAAATCATTTCGTTTCAATCTTCAATCCGGCGTGGTTAAATTCCAGGCACAGGCAAAGGTATCTAAAGGCGAAATGGAGCTGAATATCACTTCAGGAGGACGTAAGACTAAAGAAACAATTCCCTTAAAAACAACTCCTTATTTGCCAGGCAGTTTAAGGCTCTTGTTATCACAGCAGGGATTGAGCGTTGGAAAGGAGTTTAGATTCCCAATATTCGACCCTTCGACCATGAGTAATGAAGATATAGTTGTCAGGATTGAGGGGAAAGAAAAGCTCAAAATAGGCAATGAAAGGCTTTCTGCCTATCGCCTGAAAGAGACCTTCAAAGGTGTAGTGATTAAATCCTGGATCAGTGAAGAAGGTAAGACATTGAAAGAGGAAAGCCCTATGGGAATGGTAATGATAAGGGAGACAGGGGAAGAGGCATTAACAAAGAACTGGGGTAAAGGTTCCCGTATTGACATCATCTCATCTACTGCCGTCCCGGCAAATATCCACATCGAAAAACCCCAATCTGTCAAGTACTTGAAGATAAAACTTAAAGCTATTCCTCTGAGTGATTTCAATCTGACTAAGGGCAGACAGGTGTTGATAGGGGATATCATGGAGATAACCCGGGAAGAAATCAATATGGGCAATTCATATATCTTGCCTCTTAAAGAAAAGGGATTTGAGGGTTACATGAAACCATCTCCCTTAGTTCAGAGCAACGATGCAAAGATAATAGAAGAAGCAAAGAGAATCATTGGAGATGAGAGGGATGCCTTAAAGGCAGCAAAAAGAATAATGGAGTGGGTCTATCAAAGCATAGATAAGAAACCTACCATAAGTATACCGAGCGCTCTTGAGGTACTGGAATCAAAGGTTGGAGATTGCAACGAACATACAACCCTTTTCACAGCATTGACCAGAGCAGTGGGGATACCAACCAGGATCATTACAGGCATTGTCTTATCCGATAATAATTTTTACTATCACGCATGGGCAGAAGTGTACGTAGGGAAGTGGGTATCCATCGATCCGACTATGAACCAACTCCCTGCAGATGCCACCCATATAGGATTTGTAGAGGGCGGGCTGGACAAACAGGTTGAGATGATAAAGGTGATCGGACATCTAAAGGCAGAAATCCTGGGGTACAAATGATTCAACTCATCGATCTTACAAAAAAATACAGCAAGGTAAAAGCAATAGACGGTATCAATCTGGAGATAAAACAGGGAGAAATATTCGGGTTTCTTGGGCCTAATGGTGCTGGGAAAACCACTACGATTAAGATAATGGTAGGGCTGCTTAAACCAACCTCCGGGAGAGTTATAATAGACGGGAACGACATTGCCAAAAACCCACTGGAAGCAAAGAAAGTGGTTGGTTTTATTCCAGATCGTCCGTTTCTCTATGAAAAACTGACAGGTAAAGAATTCCTTCGCTTTATGGCAGGTCTATACAGTATTGATACAAATAGCTATGAAAGTAAAATCTCTGAACTTCTGGAACTCTTTGAACTTACTGAGTGGGGTGACGAACTGATAGAGGGGTATTCTCATGGGATGCAGCAGCGATTGGTAATGTCATCAGCCCTGATCCATAACCCTAAGGTAATAATAGTTGATGAACCCATGGTTGGGTTGGACCCTAAAGGTGCCAGACTGGTTAAAGAGATATTCAAGGCGATATCTTTGAAAGGGACCACTATCTTTATGTCAACCCACACCCTGGAGATTGCCGAAGAGATGTGTGACAGGATAGCAATCATTCAAGAGGGCAAGGTGATCGCATTGGGGACAATGGATGAACTGCGAAAGAAAGTGGACAGCACTGGAGATCAAGGGTTGGAATCGGTTTTTCTGGTGCTTACAGGTGGTGAAGAGATGAGAGAGATCATCGATGTTCTTAAAAGGTAGAAAACTTGAAGAAGCATCCCTTTTCGCTTCAGCATACATTTTTTGACCCATCTAAGCTCACTCCATTGAAAATTAACAAACTCCCCGCCTCTGGCGGGTCAAACATGTTAATTTTCTATATTACGCTCGCTAAGGTGGGTTCCCCAAAAAATTTATGAATTCGCTCTCAGGGATGCTTCTTCAAAATAAACCATGTCTTAAATAGCTAGGAAAAATGGAAAAGGTAGCTCTACTATTAACCCCAAGGATAATCTCTTTGAAAAACCGGGTACGCAGCCGGGACAGATGGGAAACGGCAAAGGCAATTATGCTTCTGCTGCTGGCTGTCTGTTTCTGGATCGGGATATTCATAGGGGTTTACAGGGTCTTAACATACTTCCAGGGCATTGAGGTCATAGGGGATCTACTGGCAAGAAGGCTGCTTTCCATGATTTTCCTTACCTTCTTTTCCATCTTACTCTTCAGTAATGTAATAACCTCCCTATCCACCTTCTATCTTTCAGATGACCTCAATCTGATCCATTCAGCCCCTGTCCCCCTTGGCAAGATATACCTGGCAAGATTTATTGAGATGATTGTC